>JADYZK010000517.1 GCA_020853175.1 Bacteroidales bacterium | reverse complement strand
ATCAGGGAAATTATTGGCCGGGAATATCTGGGCACCTGAATGGTTTTATGATAATAAAAAGGGAGAGTATTTGATCGTTTGGTCTTCATCATTCAAAGACGCAGGTTGGAAAGAAAGTCGCCTTTGGTATTGTAAGACGAAGGATTGGAAAACATTTTCTCCTGCCAAAGTATTATTTGAACCACCATATTCTGTTATTGACGGAACTCTTCTGGAGCATGAGGGAACCTATTACCTATTTCACAAGGAAGAGGAATTTGGTGCAAAAACCGGAGAAAGAAGGGCTATCAGACTGGCAACTTCTAATAATCTTGAAGGGCCATATAAAATCATTGACGGACCTTTGAACAAGGGGCAAATTGTACCGGTAATTACGGAAGGGCCATCGGTTATTAAAGATCCGGTTAAACCGGGTTGGCTTTTACTTTATGATTATTGTATGACTGATCGCTTCGGTGCTTCCTATTCGCCAGACTTAATTCACTGGACGGTTGAAGAGGATGTGAACTTCCCGGCAGAGGCCAGACATGGTTGTATTACAAAGCTTTCTCCCGAAGAAACAGAAGCATTATTGAAAGCTTATCCAATTGAATAAATAGCAACCACTTGCATATCTGTGTTTTTATTTCAATTAGAAAACCTAAATTCGTAATAATTTTTAAAGACTAATTGAATGAAAACCAATTTAATCCTTTACATTCTCATCGCATCAACCCTCCTTTTTTCCTGTAAAAAGCAGGTTCAGGAATATGAAAAAAAGGTAGTTTTTGAACCTGGTGCAACGCTTGAGCAAAAAGTAAAACAAGCTGCACATTTAGTTCCAACCCCTCAGCAACTCGACTGGCAAAAGTTGGAAATGACGGCCTTTGTGCACTTCACTGTCAATACTTTTACAGACATGGAGTGGGGGCATGGTGATGAATCGCCAGAAATTTTCAATCCAACCCAACTCGATGCACGGCAGTGGGTAAAAACTTTAAAAGATGGTGGTATGAAGTTGGTAATCCTAACCTGCAAACACCATGATGGATTTTGTTTGTGGCCGACAAAAACAACTGAACACTCAGTTGCCTCATCGCCATGGAAAGATGGCAAAGGCGATGTGGTGAGGGAGTTACGTGAAGCCTGTAATGAATTTGGGATGAAGTTTGGCGTTTATCTTTCGCCTTGGGATAGAAATGCACAATGTTATGGCGATTCACCAAAATACAACGAGTTTTTTGTAAGCCAGTTAACCGAACTTCTAACATGGTACGGGAAAGTGGACGAAGTATGGTTTGACGGTGCAAATGGCGAAGGCCCGAACGGAAAAAAACAGGAGTATGATTGGAATATGTATTATGATACCATTCATAAACTTCAGCCTGATGCAGTAGTTGCAATTGTTGGAGAAGATGTACGTTGGGTAGGGACAGAATCGGGTTACGGACGCGAAACAGAATGGAGTGTAACCGCGCTGGCTCCCGGTGGCCGACCTGAAAACAATGCAATAAATACCGAATTGGGAATTGGGGCAACAACAGAAGATTTGGGCAGCCGCGCAGTTATCGACAAGGTTTCGCAATTGTTTTGGTTTCCTGCCGAAGTCGATGTATCAATCCGCCCGGGCTGGTTTTATCACGAAAGTGAGGATACACAGGTAAAATCGCTGGCTAAAATGGTGGATATTTATTTTAGTTCTGTGGGCAGAAATGCTGTTTTGCTGTTAAATGTTCCGCCTGATACCAGGGGTTTGATAAATGAAAATGATGCTGCCCGGTTAAAAGAATTCCGCACATATTTGGATGAAATGTTAGATGAAGATGTATTGTTGAAAGCCAATTCTTCAAACAAAAAAGCTAAAAAAGCTGTTGACGGAAACGACGAAAGTTATTGGAAAATAAATGAACTGCCAGCCGTTGCAGAGTTTCAGCTTTCTGGAAAGAAACGTTTCAATGTGCTTTCAATTAAGGAGTTTATTGATAAAGGGCAACGGGTTGAAAAGTTTAAAGTGGAAGCAATGGTTGATGGTGAATGGAAAGAAATTGCAAATTCAACAACTATAGGTTACAAAAAAATGCTCCGCTTTTCGGCAGTCGAATCTAATCAAATCAGGCTGACAATAGAAGAAGCACGCGATGGTGCTTTGATTTCAAACTTTAATCTTTATGAAGCCCCCGAATTATTAAGCGACCCGGTTATCCAACGAAATAAGGAGGGAATGGTCAGTATAAGTGCAGAAACGCCGCACCCTATAATTACCTACACGCTCGACGGATCAGAACCAACAAAAGATTCGAAACGTTTTGTTGAAACTTTTGCTTTGCCCGATGGCGGTGACGTAAAAGCCAGAGCATTTGTAAACAATTTTGCCGATGCAAGTGCCGTGCTAGTTGAAAGCTACGATATTTGTCCGGCCAAATGGAAAGTAATTGATGCAGATACAAGCCACCCAAACAATCCGGCAGAAATGGCAATTGACGGGAACAGCGCAACCATGTGGCACACACCTTGGGAAAATGACGTGGCAAAACAACCACACCATATTTCAGTTGATTTGGGCGAAAACTTATTGTTGAAAGGATTTACCTACACTCCGCGCGTCGATCATAACAAAAGTGGAACGGCATTTCGTTATGCATTTTATGTAAGCGACAACGGAACAAACTGGAAATTAATTCCCACCAAAGGAGAGTTCAGCAATATCAAAAACAATCCGGTAAAACAGTTTGTGATGTTCGACAAACCACAAAATGCCCGTTACTTTAAATTTGTGTCGAAAGAAGCAATTAATGGGGAAGATTGGGTTTCGGTTGGAGAAATTGGGGTGTTAACGAAATGATATTTCTGAATTAGATATTTTTTGAAAATGAAAATCAAATTTAGAATGGGGTTGAAACACTATGTACCTCTGTATT
>JADYZK010000516.1 GCA_020853175.1 Bacteroidales bacterium | reverse complement strand
CTGATTCTTGTTTTTTAACAATACCATCGATTTAATTGCTGCTTCCCGTGCAAGTTTCTTTTGATCTACGTTTGAGATCTTTTTCAACTGTTCAGCTGACATGTAGGGATTTTCGAAGAGGCCCAACTCAAACTTAGCTTTCAACACCCTAGCTACTGCGCCGTCTAACTTCTTATCATCTACACGACCATCTATGAATGCAGGTAGAAATAATTTATAGTGATCGTACGCAGTTTGAAAAATAACATCTAATCCTCCATTTACCGTTTGCGCACCTGATGTGGCATAATCGGGAGATGTGTTATGTAGCACAAGTGAACCACCAACAGCACCCGCATCGGAAATAACAAAACCTCCAAACTTCCAGTCATGTTTTAGTTTTTGATTGAGTAACCAGTCGTTTGCTGAACTTGGAGTTCCATCGAGCGAGTTATAACTCGTCATTACCGAGCGCGCACCGCCTCGACTAAATACTGCTTTGAAAGGTGGGAAAATAATTTCTTGCAGGTAGCGCTCATTCATATGAATCGGATAACTATCTCGGCCACCATCGCCTACGTTAGCAATAAAGTGTTTGGGTGTGGTGATGATCTGCATCTTTTCAAAAGGTTTCACAAACGCTACACCCATCTCGGAAGAGAGAAAAGGGTCTTCTCCATACGTTTCTTCTACTCGTCCCCAGCGCACATCGGTAGCGATATTGATAACAGGCGAAAGAATCTGCCGGATGCCGCGCGCTTTGCATTCGGTAGCAATGGCCGTTGCCACTCGATTCATTAACAGTGTATCAAACGAAGCGGCTAATCCGATAGCTTGCGGAAAGGTAGTGGCACCTTCACGCACGAGGCCATGCAGGGCTTCATCAAACGCAATGATAGGAATGCCGAGCCTTGTTTCTTCTACAAAATATTTCTGAATGGCATTGAGCTTCTTCAAGATCGCTTCACCATTTTCGGTGGCGTTGTAGGTAAGCATTTGTTCGGCCGTGTTGCCGCCTTGCGAAGCTGCACTGAGTTGAAAACCGAAGATTCCGTTTTTGTAGGCAAGCTTATCTTGCGGTGTGGTCAACACATCCGTATTAGAAGGAATCATGAATAATTGCCAGAATTTTTCTTCTACCGTCATGCGGCTTAGCAGATCATTCACGCGTTGTTCAATAGGCAATGCAGGATTCTTATAAGGCATCTTTTGCGTTTGCGCAAATGTGCTGGTAGAAAGTAGTAAAAAGATAGCGATGCGAAAGCTCATTTTTTTGAGTTTAAAATCCCATTGAATTAAATTACCAAATGCTAGTAGAACAAGAAGTGGCAATGCAAAAATTATTCTCTTCATTTTTTTGTCTTCAATTCACAAATACCTCATCCACAAAAAACCAGCCTTTATCACCTTTTCCCGGATGCCAGGTTGGTAATTTTTGTACCGATTTTCCGACCAATTTCAAGACGCGTACTTGTTTTGGGTTAAAACTACATTCAAAACCTTGTAAACTCGTTGGTGTAATTTTATCGGGTTGTTGAGGATTAATCGTTTTTAACAAAACCAAATCCGAGGGGCTGTTGCCACCCCACACTTGTACTTCGGTCGGAGGCATGATGTAACTGCCAATATCGATCAGGGCGCTGAAAGTGACTTTTGAAACACTGATAGGTTGATTAAAATAAGCATAAGCTTCAAAAAAGCTCTCTTTAAAGCCCAGCCATTTGCCACTCTTAAAGTTTTTACCGCCCAATTTTCCATCAAACAGCATCTTGCCTTTGCCCGAATATTGCGGATGTGGCTGCTGTGCCAAACGTATAGAATCTGCCTTAAAACCTGCCCTATAAAATTGTTGGGTTAGTGTATCGCTGCTGATCCAACCGTCAAGATAGACTTTGGCGTTCAGAACGGCGGTTTTATCGATCAGAATGCCCTCCTCGGTGTATACGGGCGAGGTCAGGCTATCGGGCGCCGTGCCATCCAAGGTGTAGCGAATGACCGCTCCATTTACGTAGTGTTTCAGTTCGATTTTGGTGTCTTCCCGAAAAACCTGAATATCGTCATTGACCAATATCGGCATACTCAATTGGGCAATGATGGTATCTCCGTCAAAACCCGTTTCGATAGCCGTTTTAGACAATGCTGATTTTAAAGCAATTATATCTTTTTTCGCAACGCTGGTATTCCACAAGTTCAGGGCTTTTAGTGCGGGCAGGCCTTTTAAGGCCGTTAAGTCTGCATTTTTGAGCTTGGTACCAGAGAGCGATAAGGTGTGCAGGAATTTAAGGTTTTTAAGCTCGTTTAGGGTTGTACCCGTAATTTGGGTAAAAGACAAATTGAGTTTTCTCAGGTTTTCGAAACCTGCAATCGTTTTTAAATCTTCGTCCTTTACAGGCATTTTATTCAGATTCAACTGCACAATCTGCTTTTTTATGGCTTGCAAGGCCTTCAATTGCGTACGGTCAAACTGCGAGGCACCGAAAAAATCAACGCTTAATGCGGGTGAACCCAAAGCCAAAGGCGCGACAACCCGATAATTGGTATTCAATTTTTTAATCGTCCCTTCATTCGCCGCTTTAAAGGTATAGGTCTCTACATCGCTCGTTTTGAGCAGGGATGCAGCCAATATTTTCAAGGGATCACTATCGGCCAAATCGTTTACTTTTTGCTTGAAATCGGCCCCAGTTTTTATCCAATAGCGTAAAACAGCTATTTCATCACT
>JADYZK010000515.1 GCA_020853175.1 Bacteroidales bacterium | reverse complement strand
TCCTCGATCATGCTGCCGGCTGGATTTTGGAACTCGACCGTGGTGAAGGCATTCCTTATAAAGGCAACTATTCGTCATGGTTAGAGCAAAAGTCGAAACGCCTCGAAATGGAAGAAAAAACCGAAAGTCGCCGCCGCAAAACCCTTGAGCGCGAACTTGAATGGGTGCGTATGGCACCTAAGGCACGACACGCCAAATCGAAAGCGCGTTTGATGTCGTATGAAAAAATGCTCAACGAGGATACCAAGCAAAAAGAAGATCGCTTGGAACTTTTTATCCCTAATGGCCCAAGACTTGGAAATAAAGTGATTGAGTGTAAAAATGTTTCAAAATCATTTGGCGACCGTATTCTTTTCGAGGATCTCAATTTTAGTCTGCCACCTGCCGGAATTGTAGGTGTGATTGGTCCCAATGGAGCCGGAAAAACCACTTTGTTCCGTATGATTATGGGACTTGAAACGCCCGACAGTGGAACTTTTGAGGTGGGAGAAACCGTCAATATCGGGTATGTAGATCAGGCCCATGCGGAAATTGATCCTGAAAAGACTGTTTTTGAAGTGATTTCGGGCGGCCTCGACGAGCTAAAACTTGGCAGCCGTTCCATCAATTCGAGGGCTTATGTGGCGCGTTTTAACTTTATGGGAAACGATCAGGGTAAAAAAGCCGGCGTTCTATCGGGCGGCGAGCGTAACCGCATGCACTTGGCTATGACTTTGAAACAAGAAGCCAACGTTTTGTTACTTGATGAACCTTCCAATGACATTGACGTGAACACCCTTAGGGCATTGGAAGAAGGAATAGAAAATTTTGCCGGCTGTGCTGTAGTGATTTCGCACGACCGCTGGTTTCTCGACCGTGTGGCCACCCATATCCTTGCCTTTGAAGGAAATTCTCAAGTATATTTCTTTGAAGGCGGATACACCGAATACGAAGAAAACAAACGCAAACGTTTGGGCAATATCGGTCCTTCACGCATCAGGTATAAAAAGTTGATTTCATAATCATTCTAATTTTCTAAACAGCATTCGATCAACTAATTATGATTAAAATTAATGAAGAGATGATCCATAATCTCTCTCTAAAAGCAAGCGAATCAAACCGCAGGAGATTGAATTATAATTTTCATCAAAGCGATGCCGATACCATGCACCGCATGTTGAATGCCATGGAGCCCGACACCTATATTCAGCCGCACAAGCACGAACTGCCAGATAAGGCTGAAGCATTTTTTTGTTTACGGGGTCGCATAGCAGTGATTGAGTATGATGACAACGGAACAGTTGTAGATCACGTCCTTTTAGATCCGCTCAACGGCAATTTCGGCTGTGAAATTCCCCCACGGAGGTGGCACAGTATCATTTGCCTCGATC
The DNA here is from genome assembly GCA_020853175.1 of Bacteroidales bacterium. Lineage (GTDB taxonomy): Bacteria > Bacteroidota > Bacteroidia > Bacteroidales > F082 > JALNZU01. Next base: position 2,585 of record JADYZK010000515.1, on the reverse strand, counting down.
CGGGATCTGTAGCCTATGAAGTAAAAGATGGGCCTTATAATGTGTTGGAGGATAAGCAATTTGCGGCCTGGGCACCTGTCGAAGGTGAGCCTCAGGCTCTTGATTTTAACCAAAAAATTTTGAGTGAAATAGGTATTCTGAATAAGTGAGAATTCGTTGTTTACAAAAAAAATGCCGTCTACTTGAAAAAGAAGACGGCATTTTTTTTACTTAAATGCTTATAAGAAAAGCAGTTGTGTCAAAATGTATAAAGGCAATAAAACAATTACCGAAAACTTAAAGATGTATCCAAAGAAGCTCGGCATTGAAATGTTGTTCTCTTCGGCAATGGCTTTAACCATAAAGTTGGGCCCGTTTCCGATATAAGTCATCGCACCAAAAAATACAGCTCCCAATGAAATGGCTGCAAGGTATTCTTCGGCAATGCCGGCTACAAGACCTGTAGCACCAGGTTCAACCATGCCCACAGCTAAATTATGGAAAGCAAGGGCAGTGGGCGCATTATCGAGGAAGGAGCTCAAACCGCCGGTGGCGTAGTAAAACATGGCTACTGAGTCAATTCCCAATGTGGAGGCATTGCCACGCAACCACAACAAAGCGGGAACCATTGTTGCAAAAATTCCTAAGAACAAAAAAGCTACCTCAATGATAGGTGTCCAAGTGAATTTGTTGTTTAAGCGCAATAGTTTTGGAGTGAAATACAACGACATCCCGGTAAACACAAGCATTACAGCTTCACGAATGAAAGCAAAATAAGGATTGGTTTGGATAATTTGGAGGTAGTTTTGATTTAAAAAAGCAACAGAAGCAACAATTCCAATTAAGAAAATAAAGTTGTAGGTGCCGCTTAAACTCAGTTTTTCGATCTGAGTGTGGTCTTTTATAACATTAGAAATGGGTTCTTTTTTGTGGTAGTAGGTATCGAAAAGATAATAAATCACCAACAACATTCCATTCACAAAGGCCCACTCTTTGGTCAGATGAAAAAACCATTCAAATGGTGCACCTCTTAAATAAAGCAAAAACAACGGTGGGTCGCCTAGAGGAGTGAGCATACCGCCGGCATTGGCCACAATAGCAATAAAAAACAAAATGGTATGCACTTTAAATTTGCGTTCTGAATTGGTTTTTATCACCGGTCGAATCAGCAACATGGCCGCTCCCGTTGTTCCCATAAAAGACGCAAGAATAGCGCCGATGGCCAAGAATAACGTGTTAATAGCAGGCTTAGCTTCGATATCACCTTTGAGTTGAATGCCACCGGTGATGACAAAAAGCGATCCCAAAAGGACAATAAATGGGATGTAATCGAAGATCATTTGGTGCATCAAATCATGGGTCAGACCCGATGCGATGAGGTAGATGGCTGTTGGAACGCCCAAAACAAGACTGACAATCAGCTTGTTTTTGTTTTCTTCCCACCAATGGTGAAAAAACAAAGGCCCAATGGCGATGAATAATAACATAATGGCAAAGGGTATGGATGCCCAAAGCGGAATAGCTGTGTGTGAATGTTCCATAGTGGGAGTTTTAAAATTTGCGCACAAAGGTAGTATTCAATCCATTTTAAAAAAAAATGTGATTAATTTAGATTCATTCTTAATAAGCACACCGATCTTGCCTTCAATGCTGAGTTTTCAAGCCAAACAACATTTCGTTACCTTTGCGTTTTTAAAATTTAAGTAGAAAGAATGGCTCAGAAACCCTCGATTCCAAAAGGCACACGCGACTTTGGTCCTCAAGTGATGGCGCAGCGCAACTATATTTTCGATACCATTAGAAACGTATTTCAGCTTTATGGCTATCAGCCCATCGAAACGCCATCAATGGAAATGTTGTCAACTTTGTTGGGAAAATATGGCGAAGAAGGTGATAAATTATTGTTTCGTATCCTTAATTCCGGCGATTTTCTTTCAGGAGTAAATAATCTTGCTTCCGACACGGAAGCAGCTGCTTTAATGCCTTTTGTGAGCGAAAAGGGATTGAGATATGATTTAACGGTTCCTTTTGCCCGCTATGTTGTGCAATACCGAAATGACATCGTTTTTCCATTCAAACGTTATCAAATTCAACCCGTTTGGCGTGCCGATCGCCCTCAGAAAGGACGTTACCGCGAGTTTTACCAATGCGATGCCGATATTGTAGGCAGCGATGCCTTGCTAAACGAAGCTGAGCTTGTGCAAATGGTGAATGATGTGTTTAAAAAACTAAGCATCAAGGTGGTTGTGAAAATCAATAACCGAAAAATTCTTGCCGGCATAGCAAATTACATTGGAAAACCTGAAGCCATCACCGACATTACAGTAGCTATTGACAAACTAGATAAGATTGGCATTGAGCAAGTTAACAATGAACTTTTGGCAAAAGGTATTGATCAAAATGCAGTAGATAAATTGCAGCCGATACTTTTTATGCAAGGCAGCAGCTGCGAAAAACTTCAGCAAATGGCTGAACTCATTGGCGACAATGAAACCGGTGCCAAAGGAATCAACGAAATGCAAACGTTGTTCGATTACCTCGAAGCCATGCACCTCGACTTAAATTTTGAGCTTGATTTGACCCTTGCCCGCGGTTTAAATTACTAT
>JADYZK010000514.1 GCA_020853175.1 Bacteroidales bacterium | reverse complement strand
CCGATAAATAACAACAGCAACAGGACCCAACCGCCATAAAAACGTTCAACAGAAAGAGATGGAGAAAAGAAATGAATGACCCAAATACCTAAAGCGAAAGGGATGAGAATGCGTACAAATGGGTATTTGTGCAAAGACATAACTTGGCCTGGGTTGGTGATGCTGGCGTAAAGATATAAAGAAAGGAAAACCAAACCAGTGGTTTTTCATCCAATGAATTGAAAAAAACTTTAAACCAACAATCCACCAAATAAAACAAAATGTCACCGGATTATTTAAAGTCAAAAGTTTTTAAAGCCATTCCCAATATTTCCAATACTTCCGGAAAGTTAGCGCGTCCAAAACCAACACGGATGTAGCTTTGAGTGCAATCAAACATTTCGGCAGGTACGGTCATAATGCCGGTTTTTTCGACCAATCGGTTGCTAAATTCCAATGCAGAGATAGGGATATTCAACCGAACAAAAGCTGTAGAACCGGCTCGGGGTGCATTAAAAGAAGCAATAATCGGCTGGCTGACAGCAAACTGACGAAATAAGTCTATATTTTCTTTTATTTTTTGAAGGTTGGGAAGCAAAAAATGATCGGAATGATTTAGGGCAATCAGCGCAAGAATTTCGGAAGGTGCGCTGTTGCAAATACTTAAAAAATCTTTGAAGGCTACCACCCGATCCAAAAAACCACTGTCGTGCGCAACCAACCAACCGATGCGTAAACCCGCCATGCCAAACGATTTTGAAGTTCCCCACAAACTGATTCCTTTTTCATACAGATCACTTATGGGTGGCAACAACGGCATGTCTCCAACCACGAGTTGGTGGTACATTTCATCGGAAAAAATATAACAATCCTGCTTTTTGGCAATGGCCACAATGGATTTCAACTGCGCACGACTAAGATAGCTACCGGTGGGATTGTGTGGAAAATTGATTACAATCAGCTTCGTATTTGGCCGAATGAGCTGCTCTAAATCGGCAGTGTTGAACTCCCAATTCTCGGGATTGGGCTTCCAAAATGAAAGCTCGCAATGCAGCGAACGGATCACCTCGTGCAACGATTGGTAAGCCGGCGAAACCACGATGGCATGGTCACCTGGCTCTAACAGCACATTCATTGCAACAAAATTTAGTTCGCCAGGCGAAGCAACCACTACGTTATCAATTGTTTTTATGCTATAATGCTTGAGGATGGCTTCACGCAGCAACGGATGGCCTTTGCTTTCAGTATATCCTAATTTTAAGTTTTCCCACAATTTCAACTCCTGTGGGTTAGCTACCGATAGCACCTCCTGCAATGCAAATCCATCACAATCGGAGCTCGAAAGCAAATACTTGGCAGTAAACTCATGCTGAGCAAAATACCGTTCTAATTTAAAATCATTGATCTTCATGGCATCATCGTTTTAGGTTCGGATTGATCCTTGGTTAAACTTTGCGCAATTGACACTAAGAGCTGCAAAGAACATTTTAAAATGAAAAAAGACCATCTATGTGAATAGACAGTCTTTTATGTACTCCCAAGGGGATTCGAACCCCTGTTACCAGGATGAAAACCTGGCGTCCTGGGCCTGACTAGACGATGGGAGCCTTTGTTTCAATGTGGGTGCAAAAGTAAAACTTTTTTTGATGCAGGCAATACTTTACGTAAAAAAAATAGGCTCCCTTAATAAATTTCAAATTAAACCCTAAGATCAGCCGCAACATCATCTTAAATTACAGAACTATGATAAGTTCAAAAACAAATCACAGTCACCTCTTCTTGTTCTTTTACCCAAACCAAATCATTATAATCAGTATTTTCCAATCCAACAGAGCATCTCAAATTAACCCTCGACCCTGTCCTGCTGAAACTGAAAACCTAAGCGTTTGCCTGTTCTGATGCTAATTTCGTCGAGGGTGTGTATCATATCGTTCAGCGTCACCATTTTTACAGCATCATAAGGAGGAGAAAGTAAATCGAAATTGATGGTATATAGGATTGCTGCTTCAATGATCTGTCCGGCTGTGTCGGCGTTCATCACGTTTTTTCCGAAGTCATTATAAAGGAATCCCAGTTCGCGTTTTCCTTCAATGAAATAATGGTTGTCTTTGTTGATGAACACCCTTCCGATCAGGTAGCCTATGTCGTTGACTCTTTTGTAGCGAAACGAATCGGCCAAAAAGTTATAAATATTAATCACACCGCTGAACGAGCGGCTTCGATCTTCTCTGATATAGGAAGTGCGCATCACATCATGGTCGCGCGAAAACTCAAAAACATTGGTGTGCATCAAAAAGATCAAGATGTCGCCACCAAACTTCATTTTGATTTCAAAATCACCCCGATACTCGTTTTCAAAAGTGATGGGATGATTTGTTTTTATGTTTGGAATTTCAGCATGAAAATCTGTTGTAAGCTGTTCAATGACAGCCTTAAACAGCCGAAGTGTTTGCAGTGTATTGTCGTAAATATCGAGTTTCAGGCTTGCCTTATTGGCCAGGGTTTTAAAAAGCTCCTGTTTTGAAAGTGCATCCATAAGGTGGGTTTATTCAAAGGTAAATGAAAGCTGAAAGACTTTATTGTTGAGGCGGTCCAGCACTTGGCTGT
>JADYZK010000513.1 GCA_020853175.1 Bacteroidales bacterium | reverse complement strand
CAATCATATTGTGCCTTCCATGAAGGTTTTCTTTGGCCAATCCACTCGATTTTTCGGCCTCATCCCAATAAAACCTGAAACTGGCTTCTTGCACCATGGTCAACAACTCCTCATCCGTCATGGCTCGAGTTTGAGCTTGAATGATGTCAGAAGGTTCAGATTCATTAAAGTTGATATCCAAAAAAGTGATTTTATACTGGAATTTTTTACCCGCTTGGCCCACGAAATCGGCATAACGATGCAAGTAAGGCTGCTGAACACCAACGGCTTTAAAATCGGTGCCGTTTTCGGAGCGGTAAATTTGAATTAAGTGGATATTTTCATCGTTTTGCGGTTCCCATAAAAGATCAACATGCATAGGATAGCCTTGGGCCGAAATCAGTTTTGGCTGAGGGAACTCTTTTTTTCCTATTTGCGTGGGCATTAAAAAAAAGTCATCCAAATACAAAAGATGTTCGCTGTTGGAGTTGCTCTGCTGTGAAAACACAACAGCTATGATATCCATTGTTTTTGCTTCATTGCTGAGCGCAAAACGTTGAATTGGAATCACAATATGGGTCCATTGATTCACGGTTTTTAAATCGAAGGTGGCTGAAGCGGAGAGACTGCTGTCGCTTAACATCAACTGTATTTGAGGTAGGTCAGAAACCTCAGCAGACAAGTCAGGTTGAAAAACCCAAAACGAAAGCATTTCATTTTTTTTAAAATGATCCCGTCCACGCAAAAGGTTATGAAAAACACTTGCACTCCATTTCCCATCTGGTGCATTCAAGTATTTCAACCTTAAGGCATTACCCGGACTGTGAAAAATATCTTCGCTGATGGGCAATTGTCCGTTTTCATTGGCAACAAACGATTTGCTGTCGTTTGCTACATGCGTAAAAAAGTAACTGCCTTGCATAGGGCTGTTGGTAAAAAAGGAATAAGTGTAGGCATATTCCTGCGCTTGCATCACAAATGGCACCGCCCATAGCAAACTGAAAATGAGTTTTTTTAACATGATCAACTTTATTCAATTAACGATCTTTTTTAAAATAGGGCGATTCAAAACCCAAGTCTTGAAGACCTTTTTGGATTTCGGGTATGTTCATAAAGAGATTCCAAATCAAACCTGTTCTGTAGTTTTCAATCATAATGATAATCGGTCCTTGGTCAATGGCAAGATGACTTTTAGCATACCAGTTATGGGTTTCACTAAAACCATCCACAAACCCGTATTCTTTCCAAAGCTTCTGTCCCATTTCATAGTAAAAATGCTTGAGGGCCTGCATGGAATACTCCGGTGTGTAAGGAAAAGAGGACAATGCCGCCGTAGGCTGAATAACTCCAAAATCTTCTTGCGGACAATGAGCCACATAGCCTTTGTAGCTGTCGCCGGCGGTCAAACCCCAACAATTGGGACCATAACCGATGTAGTTTTTTGGATTCTCGATACAATATTCCCTGTTGATGAGGGTGTGATTGCGCACTTGCTCAAAGTAATTCACGCACAATGAATCACTTAATCCGTTTGGGTCAATGCCGGTAAAGGTATAATGTTCAAAAAAAAGCGGTCCTCCTTTATCGTAGTTGCCCAAAGGCAATGTGATTCCATAATAGGAGTTTCCATTTTTAAAACCCTGGCTGTTTACCCAACTGCCATTATAAACCTCTTTTGAAATGCGATGATAAGGCGACGAAGCAGCCATAATATAAGTGATTAAACACTCATTATATCCCCAAATGGGGAAGTTCATATCGAAACCGTTATTGGGACTCCAGTGCCAATACAATTTGTTTTCGCCTTGTGTGAACCAATTCCAGTTGGCAGCATTCCACATTTGGGTGATTCGCTTTCTGAGATAGACTTCAATAGGAGTATCGCCATTAAAATATTCGCGGGCAGTTAGAAATCCCATCAAAAGATAAGAGGTTTCAACAAGATCTGCCCCATCATCGGTGCGATCGAACGGAATGGTTTTACCTGTTCTTCCATCCATAAAATGGGGATAAATGCCATGATAACAATCGGCATTGATTAAAAAATCGGCAATTTGAACCAACCGTTTAACAGCAGTATCACGACCAATCCAACCTCTTTCTGTTGCTATAACAATGCTCATGATACCAAAACCGGTTCCACCAATAGCGCAAGCATCGGGTCCGAAAGGAGTGGTACTAAAATTGGGTTCGCCCCACGCTTCATTGATGTAATCCCAATAATGCTCGGCCAAAACCGTATCGCTGCGTTCAAGAGCTAGACCACTCACCGGATGTGCGTAGTGCCAAAAGAACCGAAAGGTTTGTCGCTGCACGATGTCGAGCAATTGTTCGTCAGAAATATTTTTTTCAATACCAACAACCGGTATAACATCCTTGGCTTGGCTTTGTGCATTGACGTTCAATGCCATTAAAAACAAGGTTCCAAAAAAGAAATGATGTACAACCAAATGTTTTAACTTTTCCATTGTCATTTTAGTTTGAGGTGGGCAACGGGAAACTGATGTTAAGCTTATGGAGACCTTCTTGAACCTCGGGGCAGCTCATGAATAAATTCCACAACAATCCGCTGCGGTGGTTTTCAATCATTACTACGACAGGTCCTTGATCAATAGCGAGATAACGATTTGGATACCAATTCTCTTCAACACTAAATGCATCGTAAAAACCATATTTACCCCAGATTTTATCGCCCAAATCGAAGTAAAAATGTTTCAAAGCTTGCATAGAATATTCGGGCGTATATGGGAAGGACGATAAGGCAGCTGTAGGGGAAATCACGCCGCGGTCGTGGTCTTTTCCGGGCGCGTGTGCGCTGTAGCCATTGGTAGAATAACTTGCTGTTAATCCCCAGCAGTTTTCGCCATAACCTGCATAATTGTTGGGGTTTTCAACGCACCAAGCTCTGTTGATCAGGGTATGATT
>JADYZK010000512.1 GCA_020853175.1 Bacteroidales bacterium | reverse complement strand
TACCTGAATTTGGATAGTCATTAGGTTCACTGTTTTGCCAGTTGCTATATACACCTGCGATGTTCGCCCCAAGGTTTCCTCCGGCGGCATTTCCGGTTCTCATCTGGGTTCCCTTTTCCGGCCCTGTAACCCAGTGAAATTTCCCTTCAGCATTGCTTTGGTTGCTATACTTTGTATAATTAACGGCATTGTTGATTTGCTTGTAATTGTCAGAGCAACCTATCCATGAGTTGTTATTAATAAAAGCACCAATAAAATTATTCTCTGCCTGGGATGAGATAGTGGCCAAATACCCTTGATACCCAAAAAATGACGTGTTTGCTGCATCGGTTTGTGCAGTAATCCATGATTTGCCGGCACTTACAAGTTTATAGAAATGATGATTCAGTGGATTAAAGAAGGTATTGCCAACTACAAATGAAACTTGCCTTTGCTCGGGAAAGCACACAGCCGATGTTGTTGTTAACGTAACTCTTCGAAGCAGTTCTTGCCAAACAGTAGGCGAAGCAGTTCCAAAAAACTGGATGCTTCTGGTTGCTGCATTGAAAGCAGCAGCGGTGATTCCTACCGGGAGTGCCCCTGAATAGCCGAGGATGTCGAGGTTTGTATAACTGCCGGTGATGGAAACCGTAAAGTCGGTAATGTTTCCATTGGCAGTAACCACGATACCATTGTCAACAACCGTTGCGCTGTTGTTTGGAATGCTGTAAGCTCCACCGGTTCCGGTAATTGAAACCTGGGTAGCTGACTGGGCTTGTGCAAAGTGACTTGCAGCAGTAAAAGCGATAACACTAAAAATACGTAATAGTTTTTTCATTTGCCGGATAATTTTTGACCCTACAAATATTTTCAAACTAATGCTTGTGCTTTTGATTTAGTTTTAATGCTTTTGAACAAGGCTTTGTTAGTTTAGTAAAAATCACAAACAGGTAGGAGCAAAAAAAAAGCCCTTGTCTATTGACAAGGGCTTTTTAGCTTTTATTTTAACCGGATTATTGTTCTTCTCCGATTTTACTTTTATGCGTTTTATAGCGGTTGCGGAATTTATCTACGCGACCTGCGGTGTCAACCAGTTTGATTTTACCGGTATAAAAAGGATGCGAAGATGCTGAGATTTCAAGTTTTGCCAAGGGATATTCGTTGCCGTCTTCCCATTGAATGGTGTCTTTTGTATCTATGCAAGAGCGGGTAAGAAATGCCGAATCATTTGACATATCCTTGAAAACAACCAGCCTGTAGTTGGAAGGGTGAATATCTTGTTTCATGATTTTTCTAAAATGGAGGGCAAAAGTAGTATAAACGCTTCGTATTCGCAAATAAATCGTTTGATTTAATGTGAATTTTGTGCAAATTTCAGGATTGGTGTAGTTGTGCTCAGGTATTTGAATGTTTTTTTACGCTGAGCGCTTGGGCAAAAATGTTTTTGGGGGTTTAAAAATAAAAACGCCCGGTTCAAGAAGAACCGGGCGTTCAAGGTTAAGATTGGGTGAGATTAGGCTTCGTCGCCTTCTTCTTCCTTTTCTTTTTTGGCCTTGCTGAGTTTTTTCTCAGCAGCAGCCTTTTCACTCTTTTCCATAGACGATTTGAGGTTTGATAATACGCTCAGGTCGCCGAGGGTAGATTTCTCGAGGTTGTCTTTGATTTTCTTCACCGCTTTTTTGGTGTCTTCACCGTCATCGTTGGAGTCGGCTCCTGTAGCACCTTTTTTACGGGTAGAAGGTTTTGCTTCTTCGTGTGTGCGTGCATGTGAAACGATGATTTTCTTGTTTTCTTTGGAGAATTCAATCACTTTAAATTCGAGTGTTTCTTCTGTTTTTGCAGTAGAACCATCAGCTTTTACCAGATGTTTAGTAGGAGCAAATCCTTCAAGACCATAAGGCAGTGCAACCACGGCACCTTTATCATTCACACTGGTAATGGTACCGGTATGAACAGAGCCTTCGTTGAAAATGGTTTCGAATACATCCCATGGATTTTCTTCCAACTGTTTGTGGCCAAGGCTCAGACGGCGGTTTTCTTTGTCAATGTCAAGAACTACCACTTCGATGCTTTCGCCCACTTTGGTAAATTCGCTAGGATGCTTGATTTTCTTGCTCCAGATGAGGTCTGATATATGAATCAGGCCATCAACGCCTTCTTCAAGTTCAACAAACACACCAAAATTGGTGAAGTTGCGCACTTTTGCTTGGTGGCGTGAATTGGTTGGATATTTGAATTCAATATCGGCCCATGGATCTGGCATAAGTTGTTTGATACCAAGCGACATTTTCCGCTCTTCACGGTCAATGCTGAGTACCACACATTCTACATCGTCGCCTACCTTAAGGAAATCCTGTGCAGAACGGAGGTGCTGCGACCATGACATTTCAGAAACGTGTACCAGGCCTTCAAAGCCAGGAGTGATTTCAACAAATGCACCATAATCAGCAAGTACCACAACTTTTCCTTTTACTTTGTCGCCAGCCTGCAAATTTGCATCGGCATTGTCCCATGGGTGTGGTGTAAGTTGTTTTAGGCCAAGAGCGATACGTTTCTTACCTTCGTCGAAGTCAAGAATAACCACCTGGATTTTCTCGTCGAGTTGAACGATTTCTTCCGGATGGTTGATACGCCCCCAGC
>JADYZK010000511.1 GCA_020853175.1 Bacteroidales bacterium | reverse complement strand
TGATATTGATAATATTACTCTTGAAGAAGCTAAAACGATTTTTGAAAGACAACTTCCTGTGGGCAGAATGGGGGAGGCCGACGAGCTGGCACGGTTGGCCTGTTGGTTGCTTTCGCCGCTTTCTCGCTTTGTTACCGGACAAACCATCAGCCACGATGGCGGTATGGTAAAAGGACTTTTTGGTTAAAAAAACTGTCGGTAAACAATTCTGCCGAAGCTTAAATCATTTTACCGACAGTTTAAAAAGATGAAACAAAAATTATCCTTTGATCCAGTTCACGATTTCATCGTCCAAAGGATCGGTGCGTGGACTGATAACTTTTACGAGTTTTCCATTTTCATCAATGAGGTACTTTTGAAAGTTCCATGAAATTTTGGAGTCTTCCAAACCATTTTTGTCCTTCTCAGTTAGCCAATGATACAAAGGGTGCATATCATCGCCTTTAACCGAAATTTTCGACATCATCGGAAAGCTAACTCCATATTCCTCAGTGCAAAAGCTTTTTATTTGGGCATCGCTTCCGGGTTCTTGTTTCATGAAATTATTGGCAGGAAATCCAACAATGATGAAGTCTTTTCCACCATAAGTTTTGTAGAGTTGTTCTAGTTTGGCATACTGTGGAGTAAGTCCGCATTTGGAAGCAGTGTTCACCACCATCACTTTTTTTCCTTTGAGTGATGACAGCGCAAACTCTTTGCCGTCAATGTCTTTTACAACGAAATCGTAAAAAGATTTTTGGGCTTCTACCTGAACAAAAGAAAGGGCGAGAAGCAAAACTATGATCATTTTTTTCATAAAATTGTTTTTAGATTAAAGGTTAAATTCAAAACTTTAAACAACCGGAAAGGGCTTTTGTTTGAAATTGGCTTGGCATTTTTAAAATTAAAGCTGTTTTGTTAGGTCTTAAAACTTTTTCACCAGCTTCATTTCAGTGAAATCGAAATCGGGATTGTCAATAAAAATTTCCATCTCTTCCACGTTTCCATCGCGGTTGATTTGAAAAGTTACCAATCCCGGAGGCAACGATGGAGCTTCGGGAAAAATCACTTTAAAACTGTTGTATTGCCAGTGGCTCAGCGAACCATGAAAAATCGGCGTGTCTTTCATGGTCAAATACAACTCACCGTCTTTTTGACTCACCTCAACAACATCATAAATTGGACAGGTAAAAGTTCCTGTATAAGCCTTCAAAGGCAAAGAGGGCTTCGTTTGTTTGTCGCGTTCGGCTTCCAATTGGTCATTTTGCTTTTGGGCAAAAGCTTCACCTTTTTTAATTTGCGATAAAACCTCTGTACTCCAATCTTTTTGCTCGTCGTTGTTCAACACAACATCGAGGATTTTGTACATCAAAGGATAATAAACCGACGAAAGGCTGTTGGTAAGGATGACAAATCCAATTTTTTCTTCGGGAATGAACAACGATTGCGATATCATTCCATCGTACCCTCCGTTGTGGGAAACGATTTTCCTACCGAGATAATCCATTAAGCCCCAGCCCAATCCGTAGGCTTTAAAATGCGTTGAAGGAAAGCGATTCACGGCACCACGGCTCAGATTGTTGATGGTTTTTGGACTTTGCATTTCAAAAAAACGGTTGCTGCTCAGAAGCGTATCTTGGCCTACAATTCCTTCATTCAACTGAAATTGCAACCAAAGACCCATCTCTGAGGCACTTGAAATGAGCGAACCCGCAGGCCCGATATTGTCCCAATCCAACCAAGGAATCATTTTGGGTTCACCTTTAATATAGGTATGCGGCTGGGCCACATTTTCGCGCTGAGCGAGGTCTTTCACGTGCAAAGTCGAGCGTTTCATGCCTATCGGACTGAGGATGCGCGATTGAACAAAATCATCCCAACTCTCGTCGCTAATGGCCGGAATCACCTCACCTGCTGTGAGATACAGAATGTTTGAATAACCAAATTGTTCTCTAAAACCATGCTGAGGCTGTAGATATTTGGCTTTTTCAATAATTGTTTTACGATCATAATTGCTGCCATACCAAATCAAATCGCCCGAAAAAGTAGTCAAACCACTTCTATGGGTCAATAAATCGGTGATTGTCATTTCATGGCTCACATAAGGGTTGTACAATTCAAACCAAGGCAAAAACTGTTGCACTTTGTCGTCCCAGGAGAGTTTTCCCTCATCAACAAGCATTGCCAAAGCCGCAGCAGTAAAGGCTTTGGTGTTGCTCGCCACAGCAAAAAGCGTATTTTCGTCCACTTTTTGGCGGGTTAAAACATCGGTCACACCATAACCTTTGGCCAAGTAAACGCTGTCGTTGCTGACGATGGCTATGGCCATGCCGGGCACGTTCCAATCGGTGAGTGCTTTTTGAAAGTACTCGTCCAACTGTATGATTTGTTGCGCCGACGGTTGAGAAAACAATGCCAACGAAAAGCCGAAGGCAACAAAAGTCAAGAAGAATTTGCGTGATTTCATGGGGTAGGTTTTTGATGGATGATAGCGTCAATTGCCGGTAGAATTTCACCGGCTTTCCCTTGTAAAAAAATATCTGTTATTGCATTGGTATAGTTGGACATCTCGTTGTTTATCTCAATGATAAATGCACCATTTTCTTTGGCGATAAAAGGCACTCTATTGGCCGGACTTACCTCACCGGAGGTTCCAATCACAAGCATAACATCGGCTTGTTGAGCATCGGTAATGGATTGATGGTAAGCCTTTTCGGGGATGCCTTCTCCAAAAAAAATGAAATCGGGTTTCAAAACATGACCGCAGTGACGGCAAAGTGGCGGTAAAGCATTCAAAAAGGTAGTTAGGTTCAATTCGTAGTTCTGGCAATGGTTGCAGACCAATTTGAGTGCATTTCCATGGTAATCCATCACGTTTTTTGTTCCTGCTTTTTGATGCAGGTTATCAATATTTTGGGTAACCAATGAATGCAACAATCCTTCGTTTTGCCATTTTGTTAACGTCAAATGACCGGCATTGGGAGCTTTCCCGATTAAAAAATCATAAAAGATTGTTTTAATAGCGATCCATGATTCCAACGGATGGG
>JADYZK010000510.1 GCA_020853175.1 Bacteroidales bacterium | reverse complement strand
AGAAAAATGTTTGTGAAATTTTTCACAAAAGTAGGTATATTATCAGCATGAAAATTTTTAATTTTGAAAAAAAGAAGGTTATTCTTAACGAAATCCAAATTTAGAATGTTTCTATCTTTCAATAAAATTGTAATATTGCTGAAAAACCACACTGCCATGATGAAAACCAAATTTTCAGTCGTTCTGTTGCTCATCTTGTACATGTCGTTGCAGCTGCGCAGCCAAACTTTTACTGATATTCGCGCCGGTTTAACAGGGGTTGCAGAAAGCTCTAGCGGTTGGATGGACACCGACCGTGATGGTGACCCTGACATTATTGTTGCAGGAGAATTTTATTCAAACCAACAACCGGTTATCGCCACAAAACATTACAATAACAACCGCAATGATTTGTTTACTGCTGTTTTGCGCGGTATTCCTGATTTTTATCGGGGTGATTTTGCCATTGGCGATTTGGATTTAGATGGCATTAACGATCTTGCAGTAGTTGGCGAAACACGCAATGGTGGACGTATAGGCACTGTTTTGAGAGGTTTGGAAAATGGTGGCTTTGCTGCTACCAATGTTAGATTTACCGCTGTGCGCGATGGCAGCATTGATTTGGGCGATATGGATGGAGACGGCGATTTGGATGTATTGTTGAATGGCGAATCAACCAACGGGCCTGTTACATTGGTGTATCGCAACAACCGAAATTGGAATTTTACGCCGCTCGATGTTCAGTTGACTGCAACACGCCGCGGAATGGCCCGTTGGAGCGACTATAACTTGGATGGCTTACCTGATGTTTTGATTTCAGGTATTTCCACTCAGGGTCAACCAATTACCGAATTGTTTCAAAACACGGGCAAAGGTTTTGTTAAAAACAAATCGTCTTTTGTGGGATTAAAAAACAGTTCTATGGCTTTTGGCGATGTGGACAACGACGGCGATGATGATGTGATTCTTTTGGGAGAAACAGTCAATGGCAGCAAGCTATCGCAGCTTTATAAAAATAACCGTAACGGTTTCACGGCAGTGAAAACTTCTTTTGTTGCCGTAACCGATGGCTTTGCCGACTGGGGCGATATGGATCTTGATGGTGATCTGGATTTGTTGTTGAGCGGTATGTCCGACCAAGGACCTGTTTCGCGCATCTATACCAACAACCGCAATTATAATTTCAAGGATATTGGCGCAGGCATCATTCCTTTATATAACAGCTCGGGCGAGTGGGGCGATTACGATTTGGACGGCGACTTAGACGTGCTTATTGCAGGCATGACAACCAATCAAGGGTTTATTGCAAGGGTTTATAACAACGGTATCATCAGCAATAAAAAACCTGTGGCAAAAACTGAAGTGAGCAATTGGGAAACCATTTCGGCTGTTCCGAGCCGTCAAGAACCCATTTACTACTATGTGTATTCGTCAAGCTATGGTGATTTGTTTTACAGTGGAAAAAATACTTATCATGTTTTCATGAGTCCGGTGAAAAAGTTTCCAAAGGATTATGTGCTGGAAGAGAAATTTCAATCGCTGCTGATTGAAAAATTTCCCAATTGGGCTAAAGCCGATCAAGGCAATATCGTTCAAAATGGTTTTGTTACCAAGCAAGAAGCTGAAAAATCGCGCAAACAGATGATTCACGATTATGAAACCAAAGGGTTTAAGCTCATTGAAATCAACTGGTAGGTGTTGGTTATGCTAAGTGCTGTTATTTGTGCACCTTGCGGATAAAGTTTTCCACTTCAGGCACACCGCCTTGATATACTAAATAGCCATTGTAGGGTTCGCGGTTGGTTATTTCATCGTTCACCGATGTAAGCATCATTCTTTTTACCTCGGCAGGATCGTTGGTTTGTCCAAGTATCCAACTCAACTTCACCCAAGCCACTTCGGGCAACATATTTCCCGTTGGGATGATCCCTTTTGCCATCATATCTCTGCCAGTATCATACACAAACATTTGAACATATCCCCAAATCGTTTGTAAAGTCATAAACATGTGAACGCCTTTGGCGGCTGCCCTTTCAATGGCTGGATAAAGCTCTTTGTTCACGTGGCCCAAGCCGGTTCCAACAATAATAATTCCGCGATACCCTGCTTCAACAAGGGCATCAATGGTATCGGGTTTCATGCCCGGATAATAGTAAAGCATGGTGACCTCATCGCTGAAGTAAGGTAAAATCTGAACTTTTTTGTCGTTGCGCCTTTTGTTGTAGGTTTTATGAATTGGCGTGATCTTTTGTCGGTTCACCATCGCCAAAGGAGTGTCGCCGATGGTACGAAAAGTGCTGCGGTAGCTCGAGTGCATTTTGCGCACGCGGGTGCCTTTGTGCAACAAACCATATTCATCGGAGGTGGGACCAAACATACACACCATTACTTCGGCAATATCGGATGTTCCGGCGGCTTTCATGGCGTGCATCAGATTGAGAGCCGCATCGGAGCTGGGACGGTCGCTCGAGCGTTGTGAACCCACCAGCACCACAGGAACAGGAAGGTTTTGACACATAAACGTGAGCGCTGCGCCGGTATGGTGCAGGGTGTCGGTGCCATGTCCGATTACAATGCCGTCAACGCCCGATTCAATTTCTTTCCCAATGGCTTTTGCCAGAGCGATATACTGTTTTGGACCCATGTTTTCGCTAAAAACAGCAAAAAGTTTCTCGGTTTCCAGGTTGCAGATGTCGGCCAATTCGGGCACAGCACCATACAACTCACCGGGTGAAAAGGCAGGAAGGACAGCTCCTGTGCGATAATCGAGCCGCGAATCAATGGTTCCGCCGGTGCCAAAAAGTTTCACTTTTGGGAGGCCTTCGGTAACAGGAAATTGTTTTTCAGGAATTTTATAATTGGCTTTTTTATATCCTGTTTCTTTCATCGAGAGGATGGT
>JADYZK010000509.1 GCA_020853175.1 Bacteroidales bacterium | reverse complement strand
GGTAACAATACCGAATGGCGTTTTTGGATCAAACTTGCTTTTGCCCCTTCGGGAAGCAATTATTCTGAGGTGTTTCTTTCAAGTGACAAAGCGAGCTTAGAGGGCGACCTCAACGGTTATGTCATGCGTTTTGGCGAAGCCGGAAGCAACGATGCCATTGAGTTGTTTTTGAAACAAGGCAGCACCATGACGAGTGTGTGCCGAGGCACCAACGCTTTACTTGCTTCCTCTTTTACTTTGTTTGTGAAGGTAATTCGCAAAGCCAATGGCGACTGGAATATTTTTATTGATCCTACCGGTTCGGGTATTTACACCCTCGATGCCAGTGGCAACAACAACACCCTCGTTCCAGGGGGTTATTTTGGGTTTTCTGGAACTTTCACCGTAAGTAACAGCACCAAAATGTATTACGATGATGTGTTTGTAGGAGCCGAGGTGCTGGATACCAATCCCCCCGAAGTGCTGAGTGTGGTGGCTACCGACCTTTCAACTGTGGCGGTGACTTTTAATGAAGCCATCGAAACACAATCATTAACACAAACTGCCAACTATAGCATCAATCTCGGCATTGGCAACCCCACGCAGGCGAATCAGGGTGCCACGGCCGCACAGGCCATTTTAAATCTTGCCAACCCGCTCGAAAACGGAAAACTTTATCAGCTGACCCTGAGTGGATTAAAAGATATTTCAGGAAATGTTATGCCTTCAACCACCAAAGCCTTGAGCTATTATCAAGCCGGTTCCAACGATATTGTCATCAACGAAGTGATGGCCGATCCCTCACCTTTTGTCGGCTTGCCCGAATGGGAATTTGTTGAGTTGTACAACAACACTGGCACCTTGATCAATTTGAATGATTTTGTATTCGTGATCGGAACCACCGAAAAACCCATGACCAATGTTCAAATTGAACCCAACGGATTTTTAATTCTTGCCCACGAAGATGCCCGCGCCGCCTTGTCGTCTTACGGTAGTTTTTACGGTTTCAGCAGCTTTCAGTTGGCCAATAGCGGAGCCAAACTGTCGCTAAAAAACAGCACAGGGATTGTTATTTCAGACCTTAATTACAACGACACTTGGTACCGCAGCAGCGTCAAAGCCGATGGTGGCTGGACGCTCGAACAGATGGATCCTACCAATCCATGCGGTGGTGCTTTTAATTGGACTGCCTCGAACGATTTAACGGGTGGCACGCCCGGAAGACAAAACAGCGTTTTTTCTATTTCCACAGTTGGCCCAAAACTTTCGCTCATTAAATTAGTTTCTAATCAGGTGATTCAACTCTGGTTCGATCAACAAATGGATCGTTTTGGTTTGGCCAACGTTGCCAACTACCGCCTCGAACCCGGCAACATTCAACCCCTAAGTGCCACCAACAATAATGCCGATCCGGCTTTCGTGGAGCTTAGTTTTGAAACAACATTCAGTCAAGGGGTGTTGTACGAACTTCATGTTTATCCCACCTTGATGAACTGCGCCGGTAGAATGGTGGGCGAGGGTGTTTTTATCACTTTTGGATTGCCCGAAACGATTGAAAAAAACGATATTGTCATCAATGAGGTGTTGTTTAATCCATTGAACAACGGCGTTGATTTTGTGGAAATTTACAACCGATCCAATAAAATTCTCAACCTCGAAAATTTACGTTTGGGCGATGTTCGCCAAACTTTTCCCAATCCGCCCGATACCACCCTCAAGGTGATTACCACCACCACTAGACTGCTTTTGCCAGAGGGCTATGCTTTGCTTACCACCAACATCAGTGCTGTGACTGAAATTTATGCAGTAGAATCAACGGATAATTTTATCTCAATGACCTCATTTCCCAGCTATGCCAACGAAAAAGGGACGGTGTTGCTAAAATCTGATGCCGGGGTTTTGGTGGATTTAGTGAGCTACAATGAAAATATGCACTATCCCTTGTTAAATACTGTTGACGGTGTTTCGTTGGAACGCATCTCGGTGGATCGCTCTTCGTTGGAAAGCGGAAATTGGCACTCAGCGGCTCAATCGGTTGGGTTTGCAACACCGGGTTATCGCAATTCGGTGCAAGTAAACGATTACGCGGTGGAAGATGAATTGTTGATAGATCCGGAAACATTTTCGCCCGATGGTGATGGCTATAATGACGTAACCACTTTGCGCTACTCTTTTGCTCAGACCGGAAATACCCTAAATGTTTACATTCACAGCGCATCGGGGCAATTGGTCAGACATTTGGTAAAAAGCAAACTTGTTGCCGAAAATGGAGCCGAGAGTTGGGATGGACTAAATGACAATGGAAACAAAGTTCCCACAGGAATCTATGTAATTTATGCTGAGGTGTTTACGATGGATGGTGCAGTTCGAGGTATAAAAAAAGCGGTCGTTGTTGCAACGCGTTAAACAGTTCCTTCAAGTGCAGCACTGAAAGCCGCAATTGAGCAGTAATCTATCTTTTTTTGAATCTTTTTTTAAGTTTTTCAACCTTTCGCGTTCGTTTTATAGTATTTTTGAGGTCTAACTTTAAAAAAAACATGTATGAAAGCACTAATCAAATTAGGGGTCATTATATTTTTTATCAGCATTGTTAACACAGGCTGTGAAAAAATAAAAGACCTCGCCGATGTTTCTTTCGATGCCAATTTTGACACCGAAATGGATGTAGATGTAAAGCCTACAGCCCAAAAATCGGGATTGGAAATGGGTTCTTTTTCCGAAACAGCTGAAATTGATCCCAATACCAATGAAGATTTTAAAACCTATGCCAGCAAAATCAAAGAGATCAAAATAACGAAAGTTACTTTTGAAATCGTTGAAATCACCAATGCACCTAATAACACGGTTCAACTGGGTTCAGCCACTTTGAGTGTTGATAAAACCGGATATACTTCTGCCAAATGGGTAGAATCGGCTCAAGCCCTCACCGTGGGTACAAAATTTGAATACAGCACTTTGGATACACAATTTACCAATTTACAAAATATTTTGAATTCTAAAGAGGTGTTTACGGTCAACTTCTATGGCACCGCCGATCCTGTTGACGCTTCGTTCAAGGTGAAAGTGTCCATCAACAGCACAATTGTAGCGAATCCACTCAATTAATGAGAATAACAAAAAAAAGAGGCTCTTGAGCCTCTTTTTTTTTGATCATTTTTTCTTCAACTTGTTGAAAGAACTTTTTGACATGGTTACACAAGATGCTCAAATTGTTTGAGAAAACGCAGGTCATTCTCAAAAAAGAGTCTCAAGTCGTTGATTTGATATTTCATCATCGTGATGCGTTCGATGCCCATTCCAAAGGCGTAACCGCTGTAAATATTGCTGTCAATGCCGCAGGCTTCAAGCACATTAGGATCAACCATTCCGCATCCAAGGATTTCAACCCATCCGCTGTGTTTGCAGATATTGCAGCCATTTCCGCCGCAGATATTACACGAAACATCCATTTCAGCTGAAGTTTCAGTAAATGGAAAATAAGAGGGGCGGAAACGGATTTTGGTTTCCGGGCCAAAAAATTCCTGCGCAAAGAAGTACAAAGTTTGTTTCAAATCGGCAAAAGACACGTCCTTGTCAATGTAAAGGCCTTCAATTTGATGAAAGATGCAATGGGCGCGGGCTGAGATGGCTTCGTTGCGAAACACCCTTCCCGGAGCGATGATGCGGATAGGCAATTTGCCTTGCTCCATCACGCGCACCTGCACACTCGAGGTATGCGTACGCAGGGCGATGTCGGGAGATTTTCCAATGAAAAATGTATCTTGCATATCGCGTGCAGGATGTTCATCGGGAAAATTGAGGGCGGTGAAATTATGAAAGTCGTCCTCAATTTCAGGCCCTTCGGCAATTTTAAAACCAAGACGTTCAAAAATACCGTTGATGTCGCGGCGAACCAGTGAAAGCGGATGCCGACCGCCACTCATGCTTTGTGGCGGCAAGCTGCCGTCAATTTGTTGCTTTTCGGTAACTTGATCGGCAAAGCGAGCCAGCTGGTCTTCCAACAAGGTTTGTGCTTTTTGTTTCAGTTCGTTGAGCAAAATACCCATTTCTTTCCGCTCTTCGGGAAGCACTTCTTTGAAGTCGTTGAAAAGCGAAGGGATGATGCCTTTTTTGCTGAGATATCGCAGCCTGAATTCCTCAATATGCTCTTTGCTTTGGGCTTCAAACGCTTGTATTTCGGCCAACAGACCGGCAATTT
>JADYZK010000508.1 GCA_020853175.1 Bacteroidales bacterium | reverse complement strand
GCGCATACTTATTGATGAGCCTGACCATGAGATCGTTTAAAAATTCAACCTCATACTGACCCACGCTGGGTTCCAAATGGCTGTTTCCAATGCCGCTGTGATCGGTAACAAAAACATAAGTTCCATTGGTGCTGACGGACAAAAACCGCATCAAAAATTCTGTTTCTTTATCAATACCACTGGCAGTGATAGGAATGATTTTTATTCCTTTTTCACAAGCCATAAGGAGAGAAGTTTGAAGCTTGGAGATGACTTGAGTTTCGTAATGCGGGGGCGCATCCAAGACCAAGAACATGAGTCTTGTTTTTGCATTCGTGGCCCACTGAAGCTCATTTATGGCTTTGTCCAAAGCAGTATGCACAGCTTCGGGAAAGTCGCCACCACCGCCGGCACTTTGATTTTTTATGAAATTGGTGGTTACATTGATGTCAGAGGTAAAAGGCGAAAGTCTTGTTACATAATCATCGCCTTCGTCGCGATAAAAGACAGATGAGGTGCTGATTGCTGCGTTAGGATTGGCAGTTTTTACCCTGCCGATTACATCCAGCAGCTCTGTTTTTAAATATTCCAACTCGTCGCCCATTGAGCCGGTGGCATCCACCACAAAAGCAATTTCAATGGTGTTGGCCACGACAGCAGGAGATACAACCAGCTTGTTGATGCCTTGGGTGAACGGTTGAACTGTGGAAAGCACAGCTGCTCCCTCGTTTACAACAATTTCTAAGGTGGAGAAATCTACATTTGCGTTGTATTGAAACAAGTCAACCCACAACTCTGCGCTGCCACGATTGTCGGTTCTGCCACTAAAAATGGTGATTCCGCCTCTTTTCAGTTGCACCAAAGCATCTGTCACATAGCTTGAATCGGTTCCCATGACAACAACCGCAATTCTATTGTTGTTGAAAAACGACCAATAGGCAGGCAGCCCTTTGAACTCATCCTTAGTGAGAAGTTCTTCCCAAAAATTCCAATAATCGAGGTCGTTCCATTCTCCGGCAGTGATGACCCCGGGTTGGTTTTGGTTTGATCCTCCTTGCCCTGTGGCCGGCGAATCGCTGTACGCTGGAGAACTATCATCTTTTTTACTGCAACTTGTCAGCAGAAAGATGAGCATAAAACCCAATGAAAAAATCTTGTTTGTCATGCTAAAGAAATTTTAATCGTTTGCTATACTCTTTCACACTTGTTTTGAGCTGGCGCTAATAAGGTTTTGACTGTTCTAAATGTTACTTCAAAGGTAATATATTTATTGTGAGGAATATTTTTAGGCTTTTTTTGTCTCAGGTTTTTTGTTTGGTGTTTGGTGTTGCTGGCGCAAGCACCGTTCATTGTTCATTGTTCAATGCCTATCAAAAACCCTCACAAAAAAAAGGCCACCCGATTGGGCAGCCTTTTTTTATTTGATCTACATCAATGTTTAGTGTTGTACCACAATCTTTTCAGTGGTTTTTGTCTTGTCTGAAACAATGGTTAAGAAATAAACTCCATTGGGCAGTTGCGCGGTAGAAATTTGAATTTCTTTGTCATAAGCAGCATTCACAACCACATTTGAAAGGGTCATATTGAACCTGTCTTTAAGTTGTACGGTGAAACTCTCATCGGCCTTTTCATTGAATTTCACGTTAACAAAGTTTTTGGCAGGGTTGGGATATACCGAAACCGTAAGAGGTTGAAGTTGAATACTAAAGTAACCATCGCTCAAATCATTGACTGTACTTGAACTCAATGAACTCATCACTTTTACCTTATAGTAGTCACTTGGAGTTACTGAATTAGGTATATTCCAAATATGTGTTGTTCCTTCAACATTATTTGCGATCACAGACTCCTCTTGTAATACATTGCTAGAGTTATATCTCAACAATTTCAAATTAACTGCTTCAGGGATATCGTCAATCCATGAAATAAGGTAAGGTACTTCTTTATACAAAAACTCACCGCCATTGGGTTGCAACACTTCAATAGTGCCACCTGGAGGGGTATCTGCCAATGCAAAGGGCTCGCTACTCGCACCAAAAATGGTATTATTTGAAGACCAAACGATAATTTTGTAGCCACCTCCAACAGGATAAGTGGATGCGGGAATGTCCCAAACCCAGGTTGAGCCAACAGCACCGGTCTTTATCATGGTGTAAGATGGTGGTGTGCAAGTTGGACAATACAGCTCAATATTAAATGGACCGGCGATGGTTGGGTTCCATGAGATCAAATTTTGAGATCCTCTCAGCCATGTTATATTACTAACACTTGGTTGAAGTACTGTAATTGTTCCTCCAGAAGGATAGTCAACAATTTTGAAAAATTCAGAGCTAGCACCAAAAACAGTGTTATTATTTGCCCAAACAATAATCCTAAATTTACTGCCTAAGGGAGTATTTGCTGGAATGTTCCACACCCATGTTGAACCTACAACATTGGAAGCAATCGTATTGAAAGTATTTGGTGTAACACCATAATTGGCCAGTTCAATATTTACTGGACCCGATATGTTGGTGTTCCAAGAGATAAGATGCGAAGTACCTCTAATCCACTCGATATTGCCTGCCGTAGGTTGTTCAACTGTAACAAAACCACCTGGTGCATTGTTTTGGATGCTGAGGGCAGCTCCGGTAACCGAAACACCATCAGCAATGCGGGTAACTTTGATTGCGTAATCTGTTCCAGATACAGTGCTTCCAGGCACTTGCCATGTAGTGGTGGTTCCTGTAAGGTTGTTTCCAATTAAAGCAGAAAAAGAACCATTTTTAAGTAATTCAACTTTTACAGGGTAAGTGCCATTTCCATTCCATGAAATGAGATAGGTTGATCCTTT
>JADYZK010000507.1 GCA_020853175.1 Bacteroidales bacterium | reverse complement strand
CTCTTTTTCTTTGGTATCTTCTAATGCATTGCAATGTCTGTTATAAAATGATGTACTATAAAAAGCTCTATCTAAGCTTACTAAAGATTGGAAATGCCTTAAAGTTTCAAACTTTATTTTAATCGGTTTATTCTTAGGTACATTGTTATGGAAAGAATAGTTTAGTCCAGATTGATGATATGATGGAGGAAGTACTAAATGCCCACTCCATTTAAATTCAATTCTTTTAAAAAGGTCTTTTAGCCAAAAATTATCATTGAACTCCGAATCTAGAATATTCTTATCATAACTAATATAGGTAGAACCTAGGTGATAATCAGCATCATGAGGCATTGGATAGTATGAACTTGTTTCACCTTGTCCAAATAGATCTACTTTATTTTTTCTTTTCAAATGTTGGCCTGCGTATAAATCAGAAATATCATCACAGTAGAAAACCATGTGAAACCCGCATTTGGACCCAGATATAAAAATCCATTCATAATCGCTTGGAACACCTAATTGGCGACAAAAAAACTTAATTAAATCGAAATCTATACATCCATCTATATCAATTGCCATAATATTTTCATATCCAAGAATAATCCCTAGGCCTAAAGAATTTTCCCAATCATAATTATTAAATTCTACCTCCTCTTGCCTTCTACTTTGCAAGTGCTTCCATTCATGATTTGGTGCTTTCAGAATGTTGTGCTCTAAATAGTTGTAGGAATTTGGAATATTCGAAATACAACTAATATTTAGACCCATTTCATGAAAAAATTTAGCGTAATACCTTATTAAATGGTTATCCATCACATTAAGTTTGTTAGAAATTTATTTCACGAGAATCAAAGGACTATACAAAAACGACACAATCACTAGTTTATCTATTATTTGTAATGAATTAAGAATCAACTATTTTACTCCTTAAAAAGATTTTCTTCTTGAAGTAATTCTAAATCCGCTCCTACTTTAATCATTTTGCGATCAATATCTTGCATAATGAAATAAATATTGCGAAATTTATCTTGGTGAGCAGTTACAAATATCTTATTATTGCTCTGATGAAAATAATCTTCAAAATAATTTTTGAAATACTCCTTGATTTGAGGTGATAGATTAAAATGTTTAGCAATTCTGTCTGCCCCTGATAGTAAGTTTTCTAACCTTTCATTTTCTGCCATATGTATTGAAAATCTTTCAATTTGTTTATATAAAGTTTGCGCAAACTCTTTACGCTTTTGAATGTCTTTATTTAAAACATTAGAAATTTCATTTTTTATCGTATTCTCTAATCCCTTATCATAACTATTTCTAAATTGCAATTCCTGTTCATTGTCTAAAGGAATTAATACTTCTACCTTATTGAGCTTTTTATTTGTATCATTCATTATTTTATGAAGATGGAGTCCACTTCCCCAACTAACAGGCTTACCGCTTCCGGAATCATGCGCATCGAATCTCAAAGTTTGACCTTTTATTAATCCTTTCATATTAAAACTATTATCAATTAAAAAGTGAATGTTTTAGATGGAATGGCTTGATAAGTATATGACTATCCTTATCTAAGTGATTTTTATTAGGCCATTAATTCAATTTTACGCAGTTTGGTTTTGAGGGAGCCTAACCCAAAATCCATTTGTAATGGTATTGCTCGGCATGTCAAACATTTTACAAAACACATTACTCTTCAGCACATTTCCAAACAATCCAAGATTTTTTTGTCACTTATATGTCAATGCCCTGCCCTAATCAATTGCCTGCATACCAATCCTTTTTCACTCAGGAAAACCACTGTGTACACGCCTGAAGGCAGTTTTGGAAGCCCGGTCCAGCGATGTTCGCCCGACCGGGCTTCTGCGTCGAGGCGCAGGACCAAACGGCCCATGGCGTTGTACAGGCGCAGTTCGCTGGCGGGTTGATCGGAGGAAAGGTTCAGCGACTCCTCAAACGGGTTGGGCCACATTTCAAACGAAACATGGATTTCAGGACTTGAACTGGAAACACTTTGGCAATCGATGCCCGCAATCACCGGAGCAAAAAACGTGGCGATTTTTTCCGCCCGCTGGTCCGGGTTGTGGGCGTAATGGTAGGCGCCGTTTTGCGAAAAACGAATGCATTCAAAAAGCGCTATGGCAGGATTGAACGGATCGCAGGGTAAAAAATCGGTGGTGTACACCGGCGGGTTGGGCATGGAAGCAAAATAATTGGCCAGGGTACCCGATCCGACCGTGTGGGGCAGGTTTGTGTGCCAGGGTGTAAAGCCCAGGTTGCAATTGGCCGAAATGGTGGCGGTGGGTATGCCGTACCCGAACGGCACCACGCCGTCGCAGGTTTGGTGGTAGAGGTAAAGGGCAGGCATGTCTGTACCTTCCAACCAACCGTTTGGAATGGCTTCGGCAGGTAAGCCGCCAAAAAGATCAACAACGCCGACTACCCGGGCGTCTTCGCCGTTGAGGTTGAGCGTACCTTCGATGGGACCCAGGTCGGGACGTTGGATGTTGTACGTGGATATCGTACCGTAATTTTGTTCCACACAATTGAGGTCGTAGCACTGGCAAAGGCCCATTTGTGGAGGCACAGCACTCGGCAGGTCGCCACAGGAAGCTGGTTTTTCCTCTGGCCGATCGAGCAAACCCACCATCAATGATATGTACGCGCCGGCACTTTCGCCGCCCACGAGCACGGTGTTTTTGCACGTGGAGTCGATGCCGTTTCGGGCTTTGAGCCAACGTATGGCGCCACGAACATCCTGGGAGCCTCGGTACATGGCGCGTATGATTTCGGCTGTATCGGCGGCATACAAAACGCCGGTATCGAACGGGTTGGCCACGTAATCGTCCTTGTGCCAGCCTTTGCGGTAGTTCACCGAGGCTACGACATAGCCACGGGCACACATGCGCGTGGCCAGCCAGTTCATACCTGCGCTGCAACCGCTGAGCCACGAGCCGCCGTGTACAAGCACGAGCAAAGGCCGGGCGGTGTTGCCGTCGTTAACGGGTTTGTACAGGTCGAGGGTAAGGGTTTCGGAGATGCCTAAATAATTGACTGCTGTGCCGTACTCGAGGTTTTGCTCGGTGTACACCGCGTATTGGGCTTGAAGGATGTTTGTTGCAAAAAGCAGTAGGAGCGTGAGTTTGTGCATGGATTGGATTTTTTTCCGAAAAACGAAGGTAGTGCGTTTTTGGGAACTGCGTATTGCACCACAGATTACACCGAGTTGCACAGAGTTAGTACAGCGTTGTCCTAAGTAGAGGACAACGCTGTGTTAACTCGGTGCAACTCCGTGTAATCTGTGGTTCAAAACACGGTTCAAAAAAACACCTAAAATTTATCCACACTTAGTTACCAACATTGTTAGTATCGTAGTTCACAAAAAATACCCATTGAAAATCAATAAGTTACTTAAGTTATCAACATTGTGTGGAAAACTTCATTTTCAACAGGGATAAAAACCTGTACTTTCGTCTTCGCGTTGTAACAAACGGCGCAGGAATACCCCGAATGTACTTTTAGTCCTATTTACTCCGCCTTACCAGCAGGTCCCTCTACTCAAACATGATGCGTTGCCCGCACACCCCAAGGGGTTTTGCCGGGCCAATTTTGTCGAAAAAAACGGTGCACACCACCGGTTTTTTCAGAGGAACCGACGACAATTTGACAAACAAACCGAACACAGTCCATCAACCTCAATTCAGGCACATCATCATGGTACAAGACGTTGCACAGCTCCACGCGGAACCCATACTTGCGGAAAATCCCGACCGTTTCGTTCTTTTTCCCATCAAATACAACACGATCTGGGAATGGTATAAAAAATCAGTCGCTTCCTTCTGGACCGTTGAAGAAGTGGACCTTACCGCCGATATGATCGACTGGGAGCAAAAACTTTCCAACGATGAGCGCCACTTCGTAAAACATGTACTTGCCTTTTTTGCAGCTTCCGACGGCATCGTGAATGAAAACCTCGTGCTCAACTTCATGCGCGAAGTTCAAATCCCCGAAGCCCGTTGCTTCTACGGTTTCCAGGTGGCCATCGAAAACATCCATGCCGAGATGTATTCGCTGCTCATCGACACCTATATTAAGGAACCCAAAGAAAAAGACTTCCTGTTCAACGCGCTGAAAAACCTACCCTGTGTTTCCAAAAAAGGCGAATGGGCCTTGCGCTGGATCGACAACGCACCTACGTTCGCCCACCGCCTTGTGGCCTTTGCTGCAGTGGAAGGCATCTTTTTCTCCGGTTCGTTCTGCTCGATCTACTGGTTGAAAAAACGCGGCCTGATGCCCGGACTCACGTTCTCCAACGAACTCATAAGCCGCGACGAAGGCATGCACTGCGACTTCGCCTGCATGCTGTACTCCATGCTCGAGCAAAAACTCGATCCGAAAGAACTCGAATCCATCATCACCGAAGCTGTGATGTTTGAAAAAGAATTTGTGACCGACGCTTTGCCCGTTTCGCTCATCGGCATGAACGCCGAACTCATGTGCCAGTACATCGAGTTTGTTGCCGACCGCCTGCTCATGTCGCTCGGCAACGAAAAAGTGTACGGCACACCAAACCCATTCCCATGGATGGACATGATTTCCATACAAGGCAAAACAAACTTTTTTGAAAAACGTGTGGGTGACTACGCCAAAGCAGGCGTGATGACCAAACGCGAAGACCAGGTGTTTTCAACGGAAGCCGACTTCTGACCAATCAGAAATCCAATCCAATCCATCGAAATCTTTAAATCCCCAAAAATCCCAATCTTATAATCCCCGGAATCCGGGTTAAGACAAATTACAATGAAAACCATCATCCAAACATTAGGCATGCTTT
>JADYZK010000506.1 GCA_020853175.1 Bacteroidales bacterium | reverse complement strand
GGATACCTTCATCAAGGTGATTCGCACCCTCAAAGGGGGCAATTACAACGAAGAGGGTAAATTCATTCAGTGGGTGATGCGCATAGCGCACAACCTCATTATTGATCATTTTCGCAAGTCGCGCAGGTTGCCCATGGCAGATACTGGCCCTGACGACTATAGGATGGCCGATAAGCTTGGCTTGACCGACAAGTCCATCGAAGAGCAGATGATCACCGAACAGATTCATGATGACGTACGCAAAATGATTGACCTTTTGCCCGAAGAGCAGCGCGAGGTGTTATACCTGAGGCTTTATGCCGAAATGTCGTTCAAAGACATTGCCGACATGACCAACGTGAGCATCAATACTGCTTTAGGTCGGATGCGCTATGCCTTGATCAATATGCGTAAGATGGTGAAAGAGCGGAATGTTTCGTTGACCTATTAGTTTAATCATCAGCAGAAGTTATAGATAGAAGCACTTACAGCCGAAAGTTGTAAGTGCTTTTTGTGTTGGGTGTAATTTTTTTAAAATGGTTCGAGCGACAGAAGTCGAATGTAAAGGGATCATCTTTTGACCCATTTCCCGCTTTGCAGGGTTCTTTCATTTTTCTATTCAGGTTTAAAAAAATTGTCCTTCTGCCAATTGATAGGATTGTTTATAATGTAGATGGAAATATTCTGAAATGATTTATCATCACGAATAATATGGTCGTGAAATCGGGGTTGCCATTCAAAACCAGAATGAATCAATCGGGCATTTTTTGTAACCCCAATTTTAAACCCACGAACAATTGATGCCAAATTTTTTCACCATTTAACGATAATGTGATAGAGATGCAAGGCATTGCGTCTCTTCCATTTGTAATATCACCAATATAATGTTCCCTGTTTTTGGTGCAAATGGTAATGAAATACAAAGCCGCAGACCCATAATCCCAATGGTGTAAACGGGCAGAAGGTATGCCGTATTTATTTTTGAATTTATCCATTTTTATATTGTTGTTTTTGTGTTTCCCATTGCAGAGAAGCAATGCATTGCTTCTCTGCAATGGGAAACATACCTAAATTTCAGGTTTTCTATCATTTCTGCCCGTGCTGTGATGTTCAAGCGATTTTCTGTCCGCAATAACAGAGTGATAGATATATTTAAGCTCCGTGAGTTGCTTAAACATTGTTTCGTCATTTGATTCTCTTTAGTCATCATGTAAGAACAGAGCTTCAAATACTTTTTGGCAGAGCTAATTATCAACCGTTTTCAAACATTATTCTATCATGCGTCGGCATCGTTTCTGCAAAACAAATTCGTATTAATTGCACTTCACACTTCCAAGCGTAATTTTATTATTTTTGAAATCTACTAAAACTCCACTTACATGGTTAAATTTATCCTATCAGCTGCGTTAATTTTTGTATCAATACTTGTCAATGCCCAGCAAATCTTGCTGTTAGATCGAATGAATGGAAATAAAATAGTCAATGATTCTACCATCACTATTTCAAGCACCGACCCACTTGTTATTGACTTGACTGCTTATTTCACCATGAAAAACAATACCGACCATGTTCTTTCATTGAATTTGCGGAAAACGGTTCATTATATGGCCGATTCTACCATTGACTATTATTGTTTTGGTGTTCAGTGCTGGCCCGGAACGGATACAACCAATTATCCTGACACCATTCAACCCGGTGCTGAGGATTATACTTTTGCTTCGCATGTAGTTCATTTCCGTCGCTTCGACTTTTTGCCGCTCGCTTTCGGGAAATCGTCAATCACTTATACCATTTTTGATGATACCAGTTTTCCGGAAGCCATTGAAGCCAGTGTAACGGTTATTTACGACCATCAAATGGTGTCAAATCTGAATGAAAACAGGCCTTACGAAGCTTTGGTTTTTCCCAATCCGGCTACCGACAAAATTACTGTTGCAGGCCAGGTCAATTTTTCGGGAGAGGTTTCCGTTACAATTTATGATAGCCAGGGTAGATGGGTTAAAAACAACACGGTTATGATGCAAAATGGTAGCATTGATCTTGCTGTGGATGCGCTCAAAGCCGGCTACTATTTTGGTTGCATTGCACCCGGCGCTCAGCCGCCCTTTGTTTTTCGGTTTGTGAAATAACAACACTTTCAGGCTAAGCATGAAATCTGACTAAACCTTTTTATTCTGTTTTTCTTTTCGTGCTTTTTCTTCTCTCAGGTACAACAAGTGCCAAAGTAAAGCAGCTCCGGAACCAATGAGAATACCCACGAGCACATCAACCGGATAATGTACGCCCAATCCCATGCGTGAATAGGCGATGGCCACGGCCCAAAGGTAGGCAGGGCCAATGATGTACCAACGCCGGAAAGCCAGGCTCAACGCGGCGGCCAACACAAAAGCATCGGTAGTGTGGCCCGAGGGAAAGGAGGGGCTTCCGCCTGAGGTCACTTTTTCGATGAAGCTGTAAGTCTCAAAAGGACGTGGCCTGTTGATGGTGTATTTTAATGTTGTGGTAATTACAACAGCCGTAAGCACCGACATCACCATCACGATTGCTTTTCTTTTCAGCTTTTGGTTCTTTTTTATTCTTGCGGCCAACAACAACAACAAAGGCACAGCAAAAGCCACCGGCCCGGCACTGTGGGTGACGGCTCTGAAAAATGAGTCGAAATCTTTGTTCCTGTTGAGGTTGATCTGTCTTAAGATGTCAATATCAGCATTTTGAGCAAAAAAAAGTAAAGGAATAAGTATCCAAAACACTGTCAATAGCAGATTCTTCATGTGCTGCCGCCTGTTCATTTATTCTTGTTGAATAATTTGTTCCCACTGCATGATGTTGTCTGTGTCGAAGCACTGCACCACAAGTTCACGTTTTTTTAAGGCTCCTCTGAAGGAAATTTTACCAAAATTACGTTTGATGACAACCGTTCCGGGCACACGCAAAGTGTTCTTCCACTCGCCACCTTGTGTATTTGATCCGGCAGTCATGGTGGAAAAGGTGAGGTCGTAAATGGTGGGTTTTTCGGTTTCTTTGAGCACCGACATTTCACTAAAATGAACATCTCCCGTGATGAAAACAACATTTTTTATGGCATGACGGTGAATGAAATCAATAATCAACTGGCGTTCTTTATCGTATCCGTTGGCAGAATATATTTCGTATTCAGCTGCGGTGCTCAAAAACTGACCTCCCATGGCCACAATTTTGAAGGTGGCTGTGCTTGTAACCAAATTGTTGAGCAACCACTCCAATTGCTGATGTCCTAAAACTGTTTTGCCTGATTTTTCAATCTTATCCGGATCACGGTACCAGCGGTTGTCCAACAGAAAGAAATCGGCATCGCCCCATTGGAAAGCAGTGGTCACACCCTTTATATCACCTACACCATAAGTGGGATTGCCCCAGAAATATTTAAACGCCTCTAAGGTGGCATTTTTGTTAAAAAAACCTTTGTCGCTGTCGTTGGGGCCATAATCGTGATCGTCCCAAATGGCGTAGTGATGTGTCGAAGCTAAAAAAGGTTGAAGCTCAGCAATGCTTCTGGTGTGTGTGTAGCGGGCATGGATGCCGGTGGTACTGTTCCAGTCGGGTTCGCGCAAATAAATATTGTCGCCCAACCAAACCATAAAATCAGCTTTATGGGTGTTCATGCTGCTAAAAATTCGATAATCTCCTCCATAAGGTTTACCCGGCCGATCGTGTTCTGTTTGGTTGACGTAGGCGCAACTGCTTGTTAACATACTGAAATTTGGAGGATCGCCGCGCCATTTCCATATTTGTTGCGTTTGAAATTCAAGGGGGTAGGGCAGTTGCACCAAAATATCATTGATATACAAATGATAGGAATAGTGGTTTCCGGGTTGAACGCTATCTGCTTTGAGGTGGGCTGTGAAGGCCTTGCTTTTGGAGGTCATTATTTTTTCCGTTCTCCGGGGTGGTTGGCTTTCGTCTTTCATTTGATAGACAAAATGCACCTCGGCGGCCTGTTTGGTTTGAACCCACAGCATCACTTCCTGCATTTCTGAATAGCCGAGCATGGGTCCCGACTGCAAAAGGCTTTTTTGCGCAAAACTGCCAAATTGGATGGAAAGGAAAATAATGAGGGTCAGAACTATGGATTTGAGCATGGTAGAGTTAATTAGTTTTTTTGGAAATCTCTTAACACATCTGATATAGAATCGAAATGGCCGTCAACGGCTGCGGGTTGAAGTTTTAATAGATGTGCCAACAGGGGATAAAAATGGATGTTTTGAAAGGGTTTTTTGCTGTAATTGGATTTAAAATCGGGGCCATAAGCATAAAATATAGCACTCATATCGGTATTTTTGGGGTCGTAACCATGTGTTCCACCTCCATTGCCAACGGCCCATGACCAAAAAACGCTGTATCCATCATCCGCAAGAATGGTCATATCATGTGTTCGGACGTGTGTGCCATGATGCAAATGTGCAGGAGCTTGGCCATGGGCCCAGCTTTGCAGGTGGGGAACTTTTTTTAAGGCATCCAAAAGAGGTTGTTGGTATCCTTCCTTGGCTTTAAAATTCATGGTTGGATTCCACCCATCGGCCATTGCAATCATGCTGGTGTCAATGTATTGATCGAGGATGATAAGTCGCTCGGGAGATAATTGTGTCATCCCGTGATCGGAAAGGACGATAAAATTGATTTTGTCGGCATAAGGAAGTTGATTCAACCTTTTCATAAACACGCCCACCAAACTGTCGAGGCGGGTGATGAGGGGCAAAATGCTGTCGTTTTCAGGGCCGAGGTCGTGGCCTTGTGAGTCGGGTTCGTCAAAATACCACATCACCAAATTGGGACGGCTGCCTTTGGGCAATTCCAACCACCGCATGACAGTGTCAATGCGATCAGTAAATGGCATACCATGGGTATATTTTTGCCAGTAGGAGGGGCGTACACCTTTTACATCGGCCTCACTTCCAACCCAAAAGCAGGTGGCGGTGGTTACATTTTGTGTTTCTGCCGTCACCCATATAGGCTCGCCACCATAGAATTTACCTTCACCGACAGAGCCTCTGTTTTTTTTGCTGTTGTACTCTTCATCCAAATCAGAGGCGTAAAAATTGTTTGCCACGATGCCATGTTGATCAGGGTAAAGGCCCGTAGCAAGGGTATAATGATTGGCAAATGTGGTGGTGGGAAAGCTGGGAATCATCCGTTCTGCCTTTACTCCGTTGGCTGCAATCCAGTCTAAGTTGGGGGTGGAGGTGCGTGCAGCATAGTCCCAACGAAATCCATCCAATGAGAGCACAACAACATAATTTTTACTTTCCTGTTCGTGAATACATGATGTGAAAAGGAGGAATAAAAATGTGGGGATGAATAGTTTTTTAAACATTTTATCTTTTTTAATGATTTATAAAAAGCTTAAGCGTGGGAACTGTATTTTACTGATTGAAATTGGAGTTTCAAATGTCAAAGAAATCATTTTTACTTAAATCTCAAACCTTAATGGGCCATTTTTAACGTTATGCAAATATAAAAAAAAGTCCTGCATGGGTTGCAGGACTTTTTCAGTTTCAAGAGGTAAACCTTAGAAGATATATCTTACGCCAATTTGGAGTTGCCAAACTTGACCGTAATTGTAATTGTAATCATAGGTTTCTGTAGGATATTCGCCTTTTACTTTTACCATAGAGTAGCTTGGAACGTTAGCGTCATCTTTACCTTCATACTTTAAGATACGACCGTTGTTGGAACCTGAGTTGGTTTGATATACACCCCATTCGCTGTTGAGGAGGTTGCCAAAATTCAAACAATCAAGGCTAAACTGTAAAGTGTTGGTTTTACCGGCTACTTTGAAATAGTATTCACGAGCAATACGTAAATCGAATCTGTTTACCCAAGGTGCGCGTGCAGCATAAGCTTCAGCATATTCGCCTTTGTGGCTACTCAAATAATCGTCTTGATCTAAGAATGTAAAGAAAGCATCTTCGTCAGCTTGACTAACGAATTTGATATCTCCTCTGTCTTTTGGGATGTAGATCAAATCAGTTGCAATACCGTCACCATTCATGTCATTGGTATAGGTAAAGCTGTTGCCGTAAGGGGTAAATCCGGAGTAGAACAGGTTAATCATTGTAGCAGATGACAATGAATTGTTCGACCAAGGAAGTTTGTAAGAAAGAGAACCAATTACTTTTGAAGGAACAACATACTGTGAGCGCTGAGCCAAAGGAATATGTGGACCATCAATTTGAAATAAACCGGTGTAAGCAGAAGCTGCATTGCTACCGGGCATACCCGAAATTTCAGTTGATTCAGTAAAGGTGTATGCAAACATCAAGTTGAGGTCTTTAACAGGTTCTGAGAAGATAGAGATATTGCCGATGATTCCGTAACCGTCACTGTTATTTGACAACACATAGGCATTTTTACCATTATAGGTCAAGTCAGCTTTAGCAGGATAAATGTACCTGTCGTCTGAGCCGCTGAATCGAGTCCATGTTTCGTCAGGTTGTTTAAGGTCATAGTTTTGTAACATCACACCGTTCATGGTTTTGGTAAAGATACCTTCTACGGTTACTGACAAAGGGAAAGTCGTTGGCATTTCATAGTCAACTGCCAATGATGATTTCCATACCTGTGGCATTTTGAAGTCGGGGTCAATGGC
>JADYZK010000505.1 GCA_020853175.1 Bacteroidales bacterium | reverse complement strand
GGAGAGTTTAAAGATTTGATGGTTCAAGACTACCTCGTTGACCATCTCGTGCTGGATTTTGATCTTGACCAAGGCTATCTATCAGGTTTTGCGCGCGGAAAGGGTGATTTAGTCGCGTTTGAAGTGCTTCCCAACATTCAGCAGATACAAACCAATCCTAGCTATCAAGTCAAACTCACCACACAAAAATTGGATATCGCCGTCCTCACCGGAAACGACAGCCTACATTCGTCCATCAATATGGTGGCCAACATCAAAGGCAGTGGCTTTGATCCCAAAATGCTTCAAGCAAAAGTCAACCTGATGGTGAAAAACTCCACATTGGCTGAAATTGAAATGGATACGCTGTTTGCAGATGCACAATACAGCAACCAAAAGATTACCATAGACTCCTTGCTGCTGCTGACAAAGTCGGTGGTTTTGAATGCCAGCGGTCATTACAACATGAAAGGACGTTCTGCCATTGACTTAAAAGCGACCTTCAGTGGATTGGACGAGTTCAAGGCTTTTATTCCTATAGATTCGCTTCAAACCAGCGGCTTGATCATGGCATCCATTCGTGGCACTATGGATTCGTTGAAACTGCAAACCAACGTGCATCTTGCGCAAACCACCTATCCGGGCTACACCTTGGACAGCTTGAGCGTGGATGCACAAGCCTTCATTGTGGGCAAGGACACCACGGCTTTGGCTCAACTGCAAGCCTTTCAGTTGCGAAGCAGCGCCATCAATTTGGATTCCATCGTGATCAACGCCAACGGAAGCATGGATTCGATCTATGTGGAGGGCCGAATGAACAATACAGACCTCAAAGCCGACATTAAAACCGGCATAGTACCCGGCGAGGTGTTGAGCATCACCCTTGATGACTTGCTGCTTGATTATAAAAACCAGCATTGGGCATTGCAGTCGCCCCCTGCCAACATCAAAATTGCCGATGATCATTACACCGTCAATCATTTTGTTTTTGCAAGCAGCACAGCCGATAGCGCGCAATCCATCAAAGCCAATGGCACCATTCGCCGCAAAGGAAAAGAAGATTTTAGCCTTGAAGTATCTAAAATTGACCTTGCTCAACTGGGAGAACTGACCGGCCAAGACATCAACGCTTCGGGTTTGTTCAACTTAAAAATGGCCCTTTCAGGCGATGCCTCTAACCCAAAAATGGAAGGTGAATTCGGAATTGATAAAGCTGTGATGAACAACTACAAATTCACCCAATTTGATGGCACTTTTAATCTTGTTGACGACCAACTGAAAATGGAAGCCATGGTGGTGCCACAAGACAGTGGACGGGTTGAAATTTCAGCAAAAATGCCGCTGAAAATACAGATGGACAGCCTGAACGTCAAATTCAATGCCAATGATCCTTTGGAAGGACTTGTGAAAATTGAGCAATTCCCGCTGGCCATCCTACAAACCTTAAATATCACTGAAGACGTAGCCGGTTATGCCGAAGGCGAAATTAAAATTGGTGGAACCATCAAAGCACCAAAACCCGACGGCTATTTTAGGTTGATGCAGGCAGCGGTTAAAATTCCGGAGTATGGCATTGACTACCAAAGTATTGCCTTGAACGTTCAATTTACACCCGAAAAAGTAAGCATTGACACCTTCAACATACAATCAGAAGATGGCAGCATGAAAGCCACCGGCGAAGTAAATTTCAGCTCCGATTTTTATCGCGGCAACATCAGCAATTCAAAAATCAACGTCTCTTTCGATGAGTTTAATCCCGTCAACCACAAGCAGTTCAACATGCAGTTGTCGGGAAATGCCAGTCTGCAAGGCAAAGCCGGCGACGTGGTCTTCGACAGCGACCTCACCATACCTCAATCTGAGTTTAACCTGCCTGCTATCTTGCGTCTTTTTGGTCAGTTTACCGCCCCCGAAATGCCTACACCACTTTTGGTGCGCGAAATGACAGAACATGACCACACAGGCGATACCCTTAGAATTATTCCAACAGCCGAAAATAAAGCTGATACCTCCACAGCACCAGGCTATTTCGAACGTTTAAGAGGAAAAGCCAAAGTTAAAATTCCACGAAACACCTGGGTGAAAAGCGAAGATATGCGGATTGAACTCTCGGGTGACCTGGAGCTGATCAAAAACAATGAGTTTTTTGAGGTCTTCGGCACTGTTGACGTGGTGCGCGGTCAATATGATTTGATGGGCAAAACTTTCATCATTGACAAAGGCAATATCACCTTCCAAGGAGGTGAGGAAATGATGCCCATATTGGATATTGTGGCTACTTATAACTTCCGAAACGCCCAGCGCGAAGAGGAAAAGCTTACCGCCAACATTACCGGCGACGCCAAAGAACCTCATATTGAATTTACCCTCAACGGAAATGCCATCAACGAAGGCGATGCTATTTCCTATCTCCTCTTCGGGAAAAGCTTAGACGAACTCACCCTGGCCCAGCAAGACAATATGCAAAGCAATGGCAGCCTGGCCGGAAAAGCAGCAGCATCAATACTTTCAGCGCAGCTGACAAAATTCCTCGGCAATAAATTGAATGTGGATTACATCGAAATCAACGGCAGCGGCAACTTCGACAACGCTACAATGGAAGTGGGAAAATACCTCACCAACAACCTGTTCATCAGCTACGAACAACGCATTGGCCAATCCAGCGAAGAGGACTTAACCAATTACGAAGTCAAACTCGAATACGAGGTCTTCCGCTTCCTCTTCCTGCAGCTGAACAACTCCAACCGCGACAGTGGCTTTGATGTGATTTTTAAAATTGAGAAAGAGTAAGAGAGGACTGTGTTTGATACCGTTTTGAGAGGAGGGTTTTTGGCTTATGGTCTCGTCTTGAGACGAGAGTTTTTGGTTGTTAAGCAACTCCCCTAAGCTGAATCTTGTATTACCTTACATTTCAATTAAAAAGATAGTGTTTGCTGCGCGAGACGATCAAAAAATGCCCGGACGAGAGTTCTACAGTAGAATTTGTTCTGTTATACCTTATAATATGTTCACTATTGACTAAGTATTTTTTATTGATGCGCAAAAATCCATGAGGTTGTAATTCTCCTTCAAAATGCAATAACCCTTTGGATGTAGTAATAGTTGTTAGCTCATTTCTGTCAAGATATAAAATCCGCGTATAGTTTTCATCTGCCTCGAGAAACAGAATATTTGCAATTTTAAGATATTGGATAGCATTTTTCTCTCTAATAGCAAGGGTTTGGTTTGTAAACTGATGCATATTTGCGAGCAATTCCTTTACTTCGATAGCTGACTGTCGCTCTTCGAGCCTGTCGATTGCTTCACGAAGATCAGACAATGAAATGGGCTTCAATAGGAAATGTAGGGCGTTAACCTGAAACGCTTGAGCAGCCCAACTGGCGAAGGCTGTTGTAAAAATCAATCGGGTATGGTGCAGGTTCAATTGGCTTATCACATCAAAGGCATTCATATCGCCAAGATCAACATCCATAAAAACAACATCCGGTGTAAACAAAGGCAATTGTTTGAGCGCCTCCGCTCCACAGCAACAGAGCTTTAACAATTCTATCTCCGGAAAGTTTTTATGAAGCATTTCGGTTAAATGATCTCTATATATCTCCTCATCCTCAATTATTACAGCAGTATATTTTCTCATTGGTTATTTGGTTTTACACTTTTCTTAAATCCAGAACGATTAAACATTGAAAACTACTTGTCATTTTATTGACAATTATTCCTGAGCGACCACCAATTATTTGCAATCTATCCGCGATAATCTTCAACGACAAATGGTTGCCACCCAAATGTTTCTGCTCCAACTCTAACAGATTATTTACAACGGAAACTGAGAGCAAATGATCTTCATAATTTATAATAACATCTATTTTCAGAGAAGCTTCTGTATTTGGTTTTGCACCGTACTTAATTGCATTTTCAATAACAGGCTGAATCAGAAAAGGCAAAATCATGATATGCTTAACATTAATGTCATCTTGTAAATGAATATCAAGTTTTATTTTACCGGATTTTCCTTGCACGAGTGCTACATAAGCCTGAATCAGCTCCAACTCTTCTTGCAATGTGACCATCTCTTTTCGTAGAAAATGAATGTTCT
>JADYZK010000504.1 GCA_020853175.1 Bacteroidales bacterium | reverse complement strand
TTTTTGATTTTTATAACGTTTGACATATCTACCTTGATAAATATTTAATAATTTGCAAAGAAACGAATTAACTTTGGCTTTGGTTATAGCTTGTGAACAAAAAAACACAACCTTTCTAGAGTTTTACATCAACAAAATCCTTGATTTATATCAAGTGCTAATGATTAGGCATAATGTATGTGTGTAAAATGATTGCATTTAGTTACCTTTGTTTATGTTTTTTGACTCATTTTCAAAACTAATATTTTTTCACAATGACCTATTCCTTTTGGAAAAAAGCACAGATTGCCTGCCTTTTTTTGGCCATATTTTTACCCATGCAGTTCACAAACGCGCAGTTGCCCTTCGCCAACAACGATCAAACTTATCAAGAAACTGTTCAAACGGTTTTGCTGCATCCAACTGAAGATGCCTTAGGGCATCCTATTTTTATGCTCAACGAAACAGAAACCTTGAAATTGTCGTTTGATGTTTTGGGCGACAATGCTTACACCTATAATTATACGATGATTCATTGCAGTCATAACTGGGAAACAACCGATTTAAAAAGTGTTGAATACCTCGAAGGTTATCCTGATGATCAAATCACACAATTCCGTTTCTCGCTCAATACCCTCACGCCTTATGTGCATTACGACCTAGTATTTCCGAC
This sequence comes from Bacteroidales bacterium, assembly GCA_020853175.1. Lineage (GTDB taxonomy): Bacteria > Bacteroidota > Bacteroidia > Bacteroidales > F082 > JALNZU01. The sequence continues at coordinate 6,220 of JADYZK010000504.1, read as the reverse complement.
CGATAATATAAAACCAAAACTTTCAGGCAACTACTTGCTTGTGGTTTTTGATGGTGAACTCGCCACGGGAAAAATTTTACTCACACGTCGTTTCATGGTGGTTGACCCTTTGGTACAACTTCAGGTAAGCATCCCGCAATATCCGCGCGACAACACCTATATCGGTACCCATCAGCAAGTTGACATTCAAGCCTCTTTACCGCAGGATATGATGAGCATTACCTCCAATGCCTTTAAGCTCAACATTCAACAAAATGGAAGAAAAGACAACATTGTTGTTAATTTACCGCCCACACAAGCTTACAACGGACGCATGTTGTATGAATACACAGACAAAACCGTTTTCGAAGGCAGCAATCAATGGCGAAACCTTGATTTAAAAAGTTTTAAATACCAATCGGAAAGGATTGACCGCATCATCACCGGAACGGACTATTTTACGGTTAAACTTTGGGAAGACCAACAGCGCCATCGCAAACAATATGTTTCGGAAGCAGATATACAAGGCAAGAAGTTGATTAAAGCACGGGAAGATCAAGACACCGACATTGAAGGTGATTATGCTTGGGTTGAATTTTTCATTCAATTTTCTCCTCCTTTAACACATGGTGAAATGCACCTTTTGGGTGCGCTCAACGATTGGAATCTTGATGCCAAAAGTCGGTTAAAATACAACTTCCAACGCAAAGGCTATGAAGGTTTTATGTTTTTAAAACAAGGGTTTTACAACTATCTCTACGGAATCAAAGAAACCGGAAATGCGGCAGCCGAAACAGCACTAACCGAAGGCAATCATTGGGAAACCTTAAATGAATATTTTGTAAGTATGTATTTTAGGCAGCCCGGCACTTCTTATGATCAACTGGTTGGAACGCAACTTATTTTGTCCCATTAAAGTATTTATTTCCAATATTAAGACGTTTCCCAAAGCGAAATCAATTTATAGCTCTCAATAATAAAGAGTTAACTATTGGCACAAAAATTGAAAAAAAGAGTAAAAAAGACAGAACTATGAAAAATCGAAGTTTACTTATCCTTCTTTTTGTTGTTTTAGGAATTTATGGTTGCAACAAAACCTCCCCCAATGATCCTGACACAAAAAAAACAATGGAAAATCTTCAGATTCCATCACATTTTAGTTGGTCAACAACAAAACCATGCTTCATTGACATCACCGCATTAGACAACCTGGATGAGCCTATCAATGGAGCTAAATTTTTTGTTTTCACCAAAGACCCTGAACTTGGTGGAACATTAATTTTGAGTGGTGTAACCGATTCTCGAGGCAAATACGAAGCAAACTACCAAGTACCGGCTTATTACACAGAACTATTTATTTCTACCAACTATGTTGGATTACCTTCCGACAGGGTTGTGCCGCTAACTGCCACTGGACTTGATGTCGTTTTTGGAGGCCAACAAACAATTGATAACACCCTCAAAGAGAGCGTTGTTCCAAAATCAACCAACGCTATTTTCAAATTTATGGGTACTTACAAAAGCGATGGAGTGCCCAATTACCTTGAGCCTGAAAACGATCCCATTTCAGCAGATTTCTTGGCTGACATCAACAACACCCTTCCTGAAAGGATAAGATTGCCCGAATCTCACCCGCAATATTTTTCCGATATTTATGACCACAACATTAGATTGATTGAAACCTGCGATGTATGGGTAACCTTTGTTACCGAAGGAGCAGGCTATAAAAACGTTTTAGGTTTTTACACCTACCCTACTGCTACACCTCCGCAAACACCCAGCGACATTGACAGCATCACCATCATTTTCCCCAATGCCTCACTTGATGGCAGCGGCGGCGGCTTAAAGCCGGGTAATAAAGTTAAAATCGGACGCTTCAATGCCAACACAACCATCGCTTGGGCCTTGATAGCTGACGGATGGGTGAACAATAGCGTTACAGATGGCAAATGGATCGTTTATTCTACGCGAAACCTTAATGCATCCGCACAACCCGAACTCAAACAGCAATCGGTTTTGTTGAACGATCCTGGAAGAAGTCGCTTTTTGTTAGGTTTTGAAGACATCAAAAGGAACAGCAGCGGCTGCGATCACGATTTTAATGATGCTGTCTTCTTTGTAACCGCCAATCCCGTTCAGGCTGTTGACCCAACCAATCTTCCGATAGTTGATTATACAGGTGAAGATGCTGATGCTGATGGCGTTTCAAATCAATTTGACGACTATCCGACAGATCCTGACAAGGCTTTCAACAATTATTTTTTCAACCAAGGCAGCTTCGGCACATTGGCATTCGAGGATTTATGGCCTTATCGCGGCGATTACGACTTCAACGATGCCGTGATTGACTATAACTTCAACCAAATTACGAATAGCGTCAACGCTGTGGTAGAGATAGAAGCCACTTTCATTTTGCGTGCACATGGAGCCTATTTCCATAACGGCTTTGGCTTCCAATTGCCTGTACCTAATATGGCGATTAAATCAGTTGAAGGCACCAGAATCACTGCTGATTACATCAGCCTAAATAGCAATGGAACAGAACAAGCTCAAGAGAAAGCTACCATTATTGTTTGGGACGATTCCTATCAGGTTTTGCCGCAAGTGGGAACCGGTATTGGGGTTAATACCAATCCCGAAATCGCATTTTCAGTACCTGACACCCTACAGGTAAAGGTGGTGCTTCAACAGCCGATACCCTTGCATGGCATAGGCATACCTCCTTACAATCCCTTTATCATTGTGGATCAACAACGTGGCGTTGAAGTACATTTACCCGACCACCAACCGACTGCGTTGGCCGACCAAAGTCTTTTAGGATCAGGCCATGACAACAGTATTCCCTCAGCGGGAAGGTTTTATAAAACCACCAACAACCTTCCATGGGCCATTAATATCGTTGAACGTTTTGAATCTCCTGTTGAAAAAGTAGAAATTGTAGCGGCGCATCTCAAATTTGCAGAATGGGCCGAAAGTGGCGGACAACTCTATAACGATTGGTTCAAGGAGCAAGAAGGCTACCGCAATAGCGAGAAAATTTACCATCCTACGGTGAGATAAATTTTAAGAAACCTGCTCCAGCATGTGCTTAAATTTAATTTTTAGATAAAAAACCGCAAGCATCAAACAATAGAACAAGCCGCAACCTCACGGAGTCATTTTAACTTCGTGGGGTTATTTTGTGAATAACTGCTACGAACCCCCCAAAGAATAATTCTACCTTTGCCGGGCAAAAAATTCCATGACAACAAGCGAAAGAAAAACCCTATTTGCGGATATGCTGATCCCGCTTCCGGTGCCCGGTTTGTTTACCTATCGTATTCCTTTTGAATTGAACGATAGCGTAATGATTGGCCAAAGAGCGGTGGTTCAGTTTGGTACAAAAAAAGTTGTGGCCGCTATTGTAGTCAAAATACACGAACAAATTCCGGCAAATTATACCCCCAAATACATCATGGGGTTGTTGGACGACAAACCCATCGTGAATCAAATTCAGCTCGATTTTTGGAATTGGATACACCATTATTATATGTGCCATTTGGGCGAGGTTATGGCCAGCGCGCTGCCGGGAGGTCTGAAACTAACAAGCGAATCGAAGATATTACTCAATAGCGAGTTTATTCAAGACAGCGAAGTGCTGAGCGACAATGAATTTATCATCACCGAAGCCTTGAGCATTCAACCCCAACTGAGTATCACCGAGGTGACCAAAATCGTCGGATTTCAAAAAGTGATGCCGCTCATTAAAACCATGATTGAAAAAAAGATCATTGTTTTGCAAGAAGAGCTGCAAGAAAAGTTCAAAGCAAAAACGGAAAGGGTGGCCAAAATTTCGGACATCTACACCGACCCCGAACAATTGAAACAGCTGATGGACAACCTCTCGCAGCGGGCCTTCAAGCAATTGGAGATATTGATGGTTTACTTACAGCTGAGCCGCTTTCCGATGGTTGAGGCTATTGAAATTCCGGTGAAGAAACTATTGGAGCAAGCCAACGCCACCTCTGCACAATTTAAAACCTTAGCCGATAAAAATGTTTTTATCGTTTCTGAAAAAGTTGTGAGTCGTTTGCAACAATACACCGCCACGCAAGACCCTCTAAAAATTCTACTCACCGAGCCTCAACAGGAAGCACTGCAAAGCATAGAATTGCAGCTGCAAACCAAAGACGTGGTGTTGCTGCACGGCGTTACATCCAGCGGAAAAACCGAAATTTATATCAAACTCATTGCTTCATGTTTGGCCGAAGGTCGTCAGGTGTTGTATCTTTTGCCCGAAATAGCCCTCACCACGCAAATCATCCAAAGGCTAAAAATGTTTTTCGGAAAAAAAATCGGCGTTTATCATTCGCGTTACAATGCCAACGAAAAGGTTGAAATTTGGAACAAAGTGCTCGAATTTGATGAAAACGCTAACAACGAGCATCAAATTATTCTTGGCCCTCGATCAGCTTTATTCCTACCATTCAGCAAGTTAGGTTTAATCATTGTGGACGAAGAGCATGATAGCTCCTTCAAGCAGATTGACCCTACCCCACGCTATCATGCCCGCGATGCTGCCATTGTTTTGGCGAAAAGCTTCGATGCAAAAGTCGTTTTAGGATCGGCAACACCATCTTTTGAAAGTTATTACAATTCGAAAACTGAAAAATACGGCTTCGTTGCCCTCACCCAGAGATTCGGCGGGGTTCAAATGCCCGAAATCACCATCGCTAACTTACGTGAGGAGAAAAAAAGAAAGACCCTGCAATCGCATTTCAGCTCGGTGCTGATGCACGAAATAAAACAAGCTGTAGCCCTCAAAGAACAAGTGATTTTGTTTCAAAACCGCCGTGGGTTCTCGCTAAGAATTGAATGTGACAAGTGCAATTTTGTTCCTGAATGTCGCAACTGCGATGTGAGTTTGATCTATCACAAAAAGCAAAATATGCTGCGATGCCACTATTGCGGCTACGCAATCGCTGTGCCCGAAACATGTCCTACATGCCACAGCACCGAACTGAAGATGCACGGTTTTGGAACCGAAAAAGTGGAAGAAGAATTGGGACTGCTCATGCCCGATATAAAAATTGCGCGCTTAGACTTGGATACCACGAGAAGCAAATACGCTTTTGAAGAAATCATTCAAAATTTTTCGGCAGGCAAAAGCCATATTCTAGTGGGAACACAGATGGTTACCAAAGGATTAGACTTTGAAAAAGTGAGCGTCGTAGGGATTCTCAATGCTGACAATATGCTTTCGTATCCGGATTTTAGGGCCTTTGAAAGAAGTTTTCAGCTTATGGCACAGGTAAGTGGAAGGGCCGGTCGCAAACAAAAACGCGGCAAAGTAATCATTCAAACCTATCAGCCCAACCACCAAATGATGAATTACGTGCTGAAGAACGACTACGAAAACCTGTTTCACAAACAGATGAGCGAAAGAAAAAAATACGATTACCCGCCATTCTTTCGCTTGATCATGATTCGACTGTTGCACCGCGACAATCATTTGGTGAATTTAGCTTCCTACGAATTGGCCCAACAGCTCAAGAAGGATCAACGTTTTATTCTGTTAGGTCCAGAATATCCTATCGTTTCACGAATCAAATCTTTATATATCAAGCAAATCATCATCAAATTTCCACGGACACAGCAGGCCGCCGACATCAAAAAATATCTCGAAACCCAACTCCAACATCTGCGAACAAGAAGTGATTTTAAATCCATTAAATTTCAAGTGGATGTTGACCCTCAATAACATTTTTTACCATCTTTTTTTGTCAAGTGATGGCCAAGGAACTATTTTGGCTTTAAGCGGATAGCATCATAAAGCCTTAAAAGCTTACTATCGCAGCGTTTTTCCTCGCAAATTTTTATAAAACGGAATGAACATTTCATTTCAAGTGTTTCATCAACAATGAACAAATCAAACAATAAATTGTCTTAAAATTCCAATTCTATTCCTATGCGTTTTCCCTTCATCATTTTTATAGTCACCTTCCTTATGCCCTCCTTTCTATGGGCAGAAAATAGCAAACCCAACGATGCCGATAGTGGTATAAAAGGCAAGGTGATTGACAAAGCCAGCAACCTCACATTAGAATATGCTACCGTGATGGTGTATAACCAGGCCGATTCAAGCTTCGTAACAGGCTCCATATCAGGCAAAACAGGCGAATTTGACATCAAGCTCAAACCCGGAAAATATTATATCACTGTTCAATTTATTGCCTACAAAAGCATAACGCTGAACAACATC
>JADYZK010000503.1 GCA_020853175.1 Bacteroidales bacterium | reverse complement strand
TGAAAATGAAGACATGCATTTGTTTCCCAATCCGTGGTCAGCGGGTGCTCTCAAAATTAGTTTTTCAAATCAAGAGATAGATCAGCAGTTGGGTTCAGTAAAAATCACCACTATGAACGGAAAACTTCTCTACCAAGGTGAAATGACTGACGATGGACGACTACAACCGCAGCCGTTACTTGAAAAAGGGATTTTCATTGTGACGATCATGAAAGGTGTAAAGCACTTCCACTTCAAATTAGTGAAAATTTAAGGTGTAGTGGGGTTTTCATTTTTAAGGTCTCCATGCATTTGTGCGTGTTTTATGGCCACTTTGCTGTCTGTCAAAATCAGTCGGAGCGAAGTGTCTTTTGAAATATAATTCCAGGCCCAATTGATAAAAATAATCAGCTTGTTGCGTACACTTAAAATCAGCATCAGGTGAAGAAACATCCACACCAACCAGGCAGGATAGCCTTTAAATTTGAGGAAAGGCAAATCAACCACGGCTTTGTTTCTGCCTACGGTGGCCATTGAGCCGAGATCCCTATAGGTGAAATCTTTTGTGGCTTGTTTTTTTTGAAGTCTTTGGAGGTTCCTTCCCAAATTTTTAGCTTGATGAATTGCCACATTGGCTACTTGCGGATGTCCAATGGGATAGTTTGGCGTTGACATCCAAGCAACATCACCGACAGCAAAAATATTTGTACTGCCGTCCATCAAATTGATGCGATTCACCTTCACGCGGTTGCCTTTCGTGATGGCCTGCGATGGCAAGCCTTCAATGGTGTTGGCTATAACTCCCGCGGCCCAAATCACGGTTTTACTTTGAATGGTCTTACCATTGTTGAGTTCCAAGAGGGTTCCGTCGTAATTTTTTACGATTGTTTCGGTGAGCAGGTTCACCCCCATGCGCTGCAAATACTTTTTTGCGGCTTGTTTGGCATTGTCGCTCATGTTGTTGAGGACATCAGCACTGCCTTCGATCAAAGTGATTTTAAAATGCGAAAAATCAATACCGGAATAATCTCGGGGCAAAATATTGTTCTTGATTTCGGCAAACGCACCTGCAAGTTCAACACCTGTTGGGCCGCCTCCCACGATTACCAAATTGAGCAAAGCCTCTTTTTGCTCTTCGCTGGCCGAGATAATACGCTCGAACGTTTGTAAAATATGATTGCGGATGCGGATGGCATCGTAAGTTGTTTTGAGCGTAAAAGCATTGTGGGCGGTGGTCATGTTGCCAAAAAAATTGGTCGTGCAGCCCATGGCCAATACCAAAAAATCGTAGTTGAAACTACCAATGGTTGTTTGAAGGGTGTTATGGTCGCTGTCAACTGAAAGCACTTCGGCCAACCGAATTTGAAGATGCGATTTCGACTTGAAGACCTTTCTCAGCGGAAACGAAATGCTGGACGGCTCCAGCTGCGAAGTGGCCACCTGATAAAAAAGCGGCTGAAATTGATGGTGGTTCACCTTATCAATGAGTAAAATATCAAAGTCGCTTTTTTCCAATGACCTGATCAATTGTATGCCGGCAAAGCCGCCTCCAACAACAATTATTTTCTTTTTTTTCTCCATGATTAACGCTCTTTTTGCAAACAATGCTTGCTTTAAACCTTCATCTTATAACAACCAATGGAACCATTGGTTCAACTGTTCCAACGATCAAATGCTTCAAAATGAGCGCTGTTAACTTCTTTTTTCAAATTGCAACAGAAGCAACACAAAAATACAATCATAAAAGATAAAAGCATATTAAAATACCTTAATTCCTTAGCAGTAACCCTTCACATTGAAAAGAACAAATTTGATAAAACCTTATCCATGAACACTTTATGATTTATTTTTTTTATGCAGCAATGGATAAAAAAACCACTTGAAATTTATTTTACGACAATTTTTGCTCGTCTATACATGGATAGATAACAATACTTACTTTTGAGGGTTGCATTTTTATTTGTATCTATGAAAGATAACAAAACCGAACAAGCTTTGCGCGATGAAATAGCGCAACAAAAAGAAACCATTTCCCAGCTTCAGACTCAGCTTCACGAGTTGAGTCAGTCGTCGGAAAAGGAAGTAGAGCATCGTCTTGCCCTTACCATCAACAATATTCCGTTGGCCATTTTAAACACCGACAGGCATGGCTACATTACCGCTGCAAACCCGGCTTTCGCCAGAACGTTTAACATCCTAACAGCCGACATTGTTGACAAACAAAACATCAAATACTTTGGGCCTTTTCAAGATACTGAGTTGCAAAATAAAATCAATCAACTGATTGATAATCAAATCAATTTTGATGTTGAATTGCCTTATCCCGACAGTAATAAAGAAACCTATTTCAGGTGTCGCGGACTTGTCATTAAAAGTCGTTTTACCGATGCATTAGGTTTTCTTATCATCATTGGCGATGTATCAAAGCGCAAAATTACTGAACACGAACTCATCAAAGCCTTGCAAAAAGCCGAGGAATCGGATAAATTGAAGACCGCTTTTTTAGCCAATATGTCGCATGAGATACGCACTCCCATGAACCATATCATTGGTTTCACTGAATTTATGAAAGACCTCAGCTTGCCAACTCACGAAAGAGAAGAATATGCCGAAATAATTTCCGACAGCAGCCAGGTGTTGTTGCGTTTAATTGACGACATCATTGACATCGCTAAAATTGAATCGGACCAGATGGACTTGCGTAAAAGTGTTTTTCTGCTGAATGACGTGTTGCAATCGGTGTTTCGTGCTTTTGATAATTTGCGCTCCCGCAAAGACAAGGCCCACATTCAGTTCATCTATTCTGTTCCCAACGAGAACAACATCATTTTCATGAAAACCGACGCCGTGAGGCTGCAACAAATTTTTAATAATCTGCTCAACAACGCCTTTAAGTTTACCCAACGCGGCCATGTTTCAATGGGTTACACACTAAAAGACGATGCTGTTGTCTTTTTTGTGGAAGACAGTGGCGATGGCATTGCCGATGACCAGATTGAAAACATCTTCAAACGTTTTAGGCAGATTGATTACAGCTTAACAAAAAAATATGGCGGAACGGGCTTAGGCCTTAGCATTGTAAAAGGTTTGGTAGAGTTGCTCGAGGGAACAATTGAAGTGAAATCAGAGCTGGGCCTCGGCACCCGTTTTCAGTTCGAGATACCGGGTTTAATACAGCAAAGTGGGTTGCGAACAACAAAACCTTCAACAAAAACCATGACCCAAAATTGGTCGAAATACACCTTGTTGGTGGTTGAAGACGAGCGCACCAACTATAACCTTTTGATGATCATGCTTCGGTCGAGCAAAGTGAATCTGATTTGGGCCAAAGACGGTGAACAAGCCATTGAATTAATGGAAAAACATCAAAACGAAATTGATTTGGTGTTGATGGACATCAGGCTGCCCCTCATCAATGGCTATGATGTGACGAAAATCATCAAAAAAATGAAGCCCACGGTGCCGGTCATCGCCCAAACAGCTTATGCCTTAGATGTTGAAATTCAAATAGCCAAAGACGCCGGTTGCAGCGCCTACATCACAAAACCCATCGAACGCCAACAACTGTTGGATACCATTATGGCTTTTTTACCTTCAAAATAAGGTGTGTAATGGCTGTTGTTCGTTGCCTCAAGAAAGAAGAAACGAACGAAATGCCCCAAAATACACGCCATAAAATGGTAACAAAGAAAATAATAGGTGGCTTCATTTAAATTTTGTTTATTTGTTCACCAAAAATTACCATTATGACCCTGAAAAGAAACATTTTAACCGTTTTATTGCTGCTTGCTTTTGGCGTGATGCTTCAAGCGCAGAATACAGATTCAACAGAAACGAAACGCATCAAAACCGGCTGGAACTTCGGCGCATTGCCTGCCGTTTCTTTCGACACCGATTTGGGTTTTCAATACGGTGCATTGGTCAACTTCTTTTATTATGGCGATGGTTCTACCTATCCGAAATACCTTCATTCGCTTTATGGCGAAGTGTCGCGCTACACCAAAGGCAGTGGCATCAACCGATTTTTTTACGACTCTGAACATCTAATCCCCGGTATCAGAGTAACCTCCGACATTAGTTTTCTTACCGAAAAAGCACTCGATTTTTATGGCTTCAACGGCTATGAAAGTGTTTTTAACGAAGCCTGGTCTGACGACCAAAGCCCTGACTATGTGTCGCGGATGTTTTACCGTCACGAACGGAAAATGTTCCGACTGATGACCGATTTTCAAGGCAAGCTCAACCTTGCTAACCTGCGCTGGGTGGCCGGTTTTGGAATTTTGCATAACGATATAGCTACGGTGGATATCGAATCATTGAACAAAGGCAAAGACGAAGCCGATAAGCTCCCCGATGTTCCGGGCTTGTACGACAAGTATGTGGAATGGGGAATTATTGACCAAGATGAAAAAAACGGAGGCTGGTCCAATTACCTGAAATTAGGGTTGGTTTACGACTCGCGCGATTTTGAGCCCAATCCCATGAAAGGCATCTGGAGCGAAGTGGTGGTATTTGCAGCACCCGGCTTTCTGGGCAATGGCGACTACGGTTTTGCCAAAATATCGGCTACACATCGCCAGTATTTCACTTTGGTGAAAGACGTGCTTTCGTTTGTTTACCGCCTCAACTACCAAGGCACACTGGGCGGAAACGTACCTTTTTATATGCAGCCCTACATGATCAACTCGTTCAGCAACTCCTCCAACACCGATGGCCTTGGCGGCTCAAAAACATTACGCGGCGTAATGCGCAACAGGGTTGTGGGCGATGGCTTTGCCTTTGGAAATGCCGAATTTCGTTGGAAATTCCTCAAAGGAGAGGTGTGGAAACAAAACGTGTACCTGGGATTGAATGCCTTTGTGGATGCCGGTCAGGTGCTTCAGAAAGTTGAGCTTAACAAGGCCAACATTCCGCTTTCGGTGCTTCAAAGCAATTATTTTCTCGATGGCGAAGAGGGTCTGCATACCACTTTTGGCATGGGTTTGCGCGTTGTTCTAAACGAGAATTTCATCGTTGCTTTTGACTATGGTCGCCCGTTCGATAAGCGCGATGGCGGTGGTGGCATCTACATCGGATTGAACTATTTATTCTAAGAAAAAACGGGTTGAACTGTTGTTTTCTACTGTTTTTACAATGGCAGATGGCACCGAGAAACAAACGGAAAAGTTCGGTTGGTGTATTTAAAGTACTACTTTTGCAGGGTTTTTTTCTTGAAAAATGATTTCCAATTAGCTAAAGTTACCCCTGATGTCGAAAAACCTTGTTATTGTTGAATCACCCGCCAAAGCCAAAACCATCGAAGGTTTTTTGGGCAAGGATTTCCTTGTCAAGTCGAGCTACGGACATGTGATGGATCTGAGTAAAACCCAAATTGGTGTTGATGTAGAAAACGGTTTTGAGCCGCAATATGAAATTTCTCCCGACAAGAAAAAACTTGTTTCCGATTTAAAAAAAGCGGCCAAAACAGCCGAAATGGTTTGGTTGGCATCGGATGAAGACCGTGAAGGAGAAGCTATTTCATGGCACCTTTTTAAGGCACTCGACTTGAAAGAAGAGAAAACCAAGCGCATTGTTTTCCATGAAATTACCAAACAGGCCATTACCAAAGCCATAGAAAACCCCCGCATGATTGACACCCATTTGGTTGCTGCACAGCAAGCCCGCCGTGTGCTCGACCGTTTGGTGGGCTACGAACTTTCGCCCCTGTTGTGGAAAAAAGTGAAACCGGCGCTCTCGGCCGGAAGGGTGCAGTCGGTAGCCGTTCGTTTGATCGTGGAAAGAGAAGAAGAAATACGCAATTTTCAAAGCTCGTCGGCTTACCGCGTTACGGTTCAGTTTAATGCCACCATCAATGATCAACAGCATTTGATTGAAGCCGAGCTGCCCGAACGTTTCGACACCCACGAAAAAGCCCTTGCTTTTGTGAAATCGTGCATCGGTGCCAACTATCATGTGGAAAAAGTTGAAAAGAAACCTGCCAAAAAAACACCCGCACCACCGTTTACCACTTCCACCCTGCAGCAAGAAGCCAGTCGTAAGCTGAGTTTCTCGGTAGCCAATACCATGCGTGTGGCGCAACACCTTTATGAATCGGGAAAAATCACCTATATGCGTACCGATTCGGTGAACCTTTCCGATTTGGCACTCACAATGGCTAAAAATGAAATTACCGAGCGTTATGGTGCTAAATTTGTAAAAACTCGCCGTTACGCCACCAAAACCAAAGGAGCGCAAGAAGCCCACGAGGCCATTCGCCCGGCCTATCTCGATCAACCTACCGTAACAGGAACAGCCGAAGAAAAGAAATTGTACGACCTCATTTGGAAACGTACCATCGCCTCACAAATGGCTGATGCTGAACTGGAACGTACCATCATTGATATCAAAATTTCGACCAACAACCATCTTTTTGTTGCCCAAGGCGAAGTGATCCTTTTCGAGGGCTTCCTGAAAGTTTACCTCGAAGACACCGATGATGAAAATGGAGAAGTCACCAAAGGTTTGTTGCCTCCATTAACAAAAGGTTTGCCCTTGCAAATGACCGAAATGTTGGCTACTGAGCGTTTTGCCCGCCATGCCGCCCGATATACTGAGGCCAGCCTAGTGAAAAAAATGGAAGAGCTGGGCATTGGTCGCCCGTCAACCTTTGCGCCTACTATCTCAACCATTCAGAAAAGAGAATATGTGGTGAAGGAAGACCGCCCTGGCGAAAAAAGAAGCTTCCAAATCATCAAAATGGTCAACGACCAAATCAAGGAAAAGAAAGAAACCGAAAATACGGGTCAAGAAAAGGCCAAACTTTTCCCAACCGATATTGGAACACTCGTGAATAAGTTTCTTGTTCAGCATTTTGAAAATATCATTGATTACAACTTCACGGCAAACGTTGAAAAAGAATTTGATGAAATTGCCGAAGGACGCACCGTTTGGAACCAAATGATCAAAGATTTTTACACTTCTTTTCATCAACAAATAAAAGACACCACCGAAAATGCCGGAAAGTTTTCGGGCGAACGAAAATTGGGAATTGATCCTGAAAGTGGTAAAAATGTCTTTGTGAAGGTGGG
>JADYZK010000502.1 GCA_020853175.1 Bacteroidales bacterium | reverse complement strand
GGGAAAAGGGTGACGCCGATATTTGGTTGGTGAAAATGCCCGTGTTGCAATCCATGACAACACCCTTTCCGCCTTCGGCGGGGGTGTTGTCATGGATTGCAACACGTTCAGGGGATCAAGCGTAGTCGATGGCCATTTGATTGGCTTTGGCCAGGATTTCATCCACCGTTTCCTTAAGTTCTTCACCCATGCGCAGGAAATCGGGGTGATCGAGTTTTTTCAAAACGGCATAATAGATTGGTTTGAAACGGTCTTTCAATTGGGCTTTTTCACCTTCCGGGCTGTTGAAGAGTTCCAAAAGCCAGGGGGCCTGGTTTTTGGCGAGGAAGAGGGTGAGCGTCAAATCCATAAGTACAGCCAAAGTGTTTTCGTTATCAGCTATATACTGGATAAGTTGTCTTTTGGAACTATCAACTTGGTTGTTCCAAAGTAACATTAAAGTACCATGAAGGGAAAGGTGCGGATACTCGGCTCTAGAAGACAAAATTTCCTCAGACAAGTGCAAAGCTTTGATTTTGAAGGGTAAATTTGCTTTAGGTGCTGGTTCCATATGAAAATAGTACATGCACAAAAGCAACTTAGCACCAATTCTATTTTTTTCTGACAGCTCAGTCAATAGTTGTAGGATTTCACTGGTGTCGTTTTTTTGAATACTTATGGACAAATCAATAAATTGGGAAATGGCGTAGTCGTTTCCCAAGTATGATGATTGTTTAAAAAGTTGAAGTGCTTCTTGCTGCCTTTTTTCATCTGTTGCCAAAAGAATGCCTAAACTACATTGACATGCCGCCAATATTTGTTGATCGCTTTCTCGAATTTCTTGATCATTGGAATAAGGATTGTTTGGAAGTAAATATTTTTGATAATAAGCAATACACCACTTCCAAAATTTTTCCTTTTTATCTATAGATGTATTGTTCGCAACATTGTATTTAATGGCAATTTGAAATGCCAAGGGGCCAATGAAAAATTCCCAGGCTGGTCGTATTCCTATTTCTTGACTAGATTTATGAATTTGAAAAATGGTTTCATTGTCAAAGAACTTTGGGAGAATGTTCTGCATCAAACTTATTGATTCCGTTTGTTGATTGTTGAACCACAGTTGCATGGCCGTAAAAGCAGTATCCAGATCGGACTTTTTTAATTCTCCAGAGAGCTCGGGTGCGTTTTGTTGCAGATACAAACTTGTTGTTTCCCTTACCTGATGCTGCTTTTCAGCACTTAACTCTTGTGTATTCATTAATGCCTGCGCTAAAAGCAACGCCGCATCAGGCGCATAATTCCCTTTTTCCAATGCCGCGCAAAGTTTGTCCACTTGCAACCCCAATATTTCCTTGTCGCACCATGCTTCCAAAAAACGAACCAACCAAAGCACGCGTTTTTCATCGCCCCTTCTGCCGTGACGCATCAAAAACCAGATGTTGAAAAAACGTTCGGAAATGATGTACAGGTGGTTTTTGGTTTTGGTGGGAATTTTTTCAACAATGCCATTTTTTTCCAGGCTTTGTAGTTGGGCTGAAATGATTTTGCTTTCCAGACGGGTATGTTCGGCGATTTCTTTTACGGTTATGGCATCCCAGTTCAGGGCGATGGATTCCACTATGGCCTGCTGCTGGTCGCTAAGGTCATCCATGCGGTGTTTGTACAATGGGGTAGTGCGGTCGAGCACCATTTCAAGGTCATGAAATGCGCTTCCGTCATTGTCGTCGGCAAAAATTTCAAACAACAAAACAATGGTGCGGGTCACACCACCCGACAAACGACGCAACGCTTCCACACGCCCTGGATGTTTTGCAATTATTTGAGCAACCTGATCATTTTTATAGTGGTTGGACAAACTTGTCAACAAATCGCGGGTTTCTTTTTTATCAAGGCCTTTAAGTTCGGTAACTTTAAAAAATTCATAAAAAGGGTGATCGTATTGGTAAAAAGCTTCAAGTACAATGGCTGAAGCGGCGAAAATCCTTAAGTCGGAATAGGTCTGCAAAATTTTCCGCAAACGGTGTGCTTCCATGGGGCTGAGCTTTCGAACCATATCACCGAAGTTGTCAAAAAACAGCAGCAGTTTTTTCCCTGTTCGTTTCAACTCCCCGGAGAGTAGTTCAAACAAGGCTCGTTCGTAGGCGTCGTCGTCTTTGGTGGAATGTGAAAGTTGTTTTACCTGCGCAGACACATCCTTCATTTCCGGTAATTTTTGAGCAAGCAATTCAAGGATGCGCTCCCAGAAATTGAACAACCGTCGAATGCCGTATTCTTCCTCGTTGAACACCACGGGCACAAGCCATGTGTTCAGTTCCGCATCGTTTTCCACTTCGTACGCCAGTCTAAGCAGCAAGGTCGTTTTGCCCATACCTCTTCTGCCCTGGATGAGGTAATGCTGTTCGGGCACCTCCATTTTAGCCTCTTTTATTTCGGAAAACAAGCGTTGGAAGGTTTTTTGCCGCACTACAAAGTTTTCGATGAGCTGAGTTTTGCTCTGTGTTTGTGGGTTGTAAATGGCGGCAACGCGGAAATTTTCTGGTATTGTGGTCATGTCTCAGGCGCAGTTGGGTCAGTGAAAAATGTTCAGGCGTTTTTTTGCCACCACATTTTTAAAATGGGTGAATTGAAGCGGTAAATGCCTTCCTTTTCATAGATGTAGCCGTCATATTCAAGAATTTCAAGAATGTTTCTTGTTTCCTCCAGGTTAAGTTCGTTTCGATGAATCGATCCATTGTTTGAAATAATGGAGAGGATCCTCAACGCTAGGGAGCGTTGTTCATCTTGCAACGTTTTGTTGAGCCTGTCAAGGTAGCTGGCCAAATATGCGTTACTCCTGGTAGAAGCCGCCTTTTCCAATGCTTTGTCAACAGATTCTGTTGTCATTACAAGTTGTGTATTGTCCCAAGTATCTTTCAACATTTGAACAAGCAACTGGATGAAAAATGGCATGTGCCATGCTATTTTGTCCAACAAGTACCCTATGACATCATCATCCAATGGAACTTTGCCGGCTTGAAACAGGATTTTACACATGTCCAAAGCTTCCTTTGGGTTTAAAGGTGTAACGTCAACGATGTTCAGGTCATTGATGGTAGGTGCAGGGTCAAGTTTTCTTGCTACTGAAGGCAAACCGATGGATCCGGTGTAAATAAATAGAACACCATTTTTTGCACGTTGGCGCATGGCTCGGTTAGCGTGCAAAAAATGAACTGCCGCTTGGGATCCTTGAACTTTCGCAATGTTTTCAACTGCGATTGGAAATTCGTCTACCATGATAACAAGTTTGGTTTCCGGCTCAAGTTCACGAAGCAAATCTTCAAAAGCTGATGTGAAATTTATTGGGGTGTCCGGTTGTGTTGTTTCAATTTCTACGCCTCCGATTTTTACCCTTTTAAATCGATCCAAAAAGGAATTGATGGTTGATTTTCCTTTGTTACTCAGTTTTTCCAAAGTGCCTTTTGCATCACTTTTTTCAAGTTCTTCGGCAAGCATCCGGAAATAGTCTTCCTGATCCTTACAATCTTCAACATCCACGTAAATGAATACATACCCTTCGCGTGGCGCATCTTCCAATGCGCGCATGATGGATGTCTTTCCAGAACGGCGGGGAGCTGAAAGATAAAGGTGGTTTCCCGATTCCAACCGACTGTATATCCGATTTATGATGTCATTCCTTGGATAGAAATTTGTCCCTCTGGGAACTTGACCGACAACATTTTTCATACTGCGTACCGTTTGACAATAATTTTTTTGTCAAAGATAAATGACAATATTTTTGTTGTCAAGTATTTTAACAATATTTTTATTGTCAAATAAGGCTTTCACCAATTTCATCTTTCATCCTTCCGATCATCCTACCTACTGTTGATGATTTAAATGACATTTATCACTGCCAAACATGCCTGGCGCTGTCCTTAGGTATTACATTTACGTGGACTTTTGT
>JADYZK010000501.1 GCA_020853175.1 Bacteroidales bacterium | reverse complement strand
TTGTGTAAGGAGGCCATTGGCATCCAATTTGAATTCCAGCCATGCCTCGCCCGGCAGTTTCATTTCGGCATACAGCAGCAGGCGTTGTTCTTCTTGATCAGCCAAAAGCACCCGCCAAAAATCAAGCGCATCGCCTGCAACCAGTTCCGTTTCACTTCTTCTTCCTCTGCGCATGCCAACGCCCCCAACCATTTGATCCAGAAAACCTCTGATTTCCCACAGCCAGTTGCCATAATACCAGCCATGTTTGCCGCCAATGGCCCATATTTTTTGCAGTGAAATCGCGCTGTCAGCCACCTTTAGCGAGCGTGTGTCGCGAAAGCAACCATTAACAGGAACTTCAATAAACTTTGAAAATCCTTTGCTGAACAGATCGCTTGTTTGTGCATCTTTCCAACTCGAAATCACCTCGTTTTGTTTAATCTTGTCGAAAGCCATGAGAATGGCAGTGTCGTAATTGATCAGATTGATGTTTAGCAAGGTAGAAAGGTTATTGGGTTTACAAATCACTTCGGTTTTCATGCTGTTAACCAAATTTTTCGCCAACGCAAACGATGTTGCGGTAACAAAATATAACCAATAAGATGATATTTTTGGCGTCATCACCGGCACCACCACAATGCGCCGTTTCAAGCCGCGAATTTTTGCAAAGCGCAAAAGCATTTCTCTATATGTAAGCACATCGGGCCCACCGATATCGTAACTGTTATTGTAGGTTTCAGTTTTGGCCAATACGCCCACTAAAAACTCCACCACATTGCGAATGGCAATGGGCTGGCTTTTTGTTTTGAGCCAACGTGGTGTGATCATAAAAGGCAATTTCTCTACCAAATCGCGAATGATTTCAAAGGAAGCGCTGCCCGAACCTACAATTATTCCGGCTTTGAGCGTGGTGAGGGCAAATTGACCGCCCGATAAAACGGTTTCTACATTTTTTCGTGATGACAAATGCTTTGACAACTCGTCGGCATTGCTGATCCCGCTGAGGTAAACCACTTGTTGGGCAGCCGTCTTTTCAATTCGATTTTTGAAATTCTCAGCGCAAATTTCTTCCATATCCGCAAAATCACCTTTCTGGGTTGACATGCTATGGATGAGGTAGTAAGCCACATCAATGTCATCCGGAATGGTGTGCAAACTGTCTTTGTGCAAAAAATCTGCTTCAATCACCGAGAGCCTTGCCGATGAAAAACTTTTGCTGTTAAACCTGTTTTTATCCCTAACGCAACAAACCACCTCATGTCCGTTTTCCAACAAAACGGGCAAAATTCTTTGGGCAATATATCCGGTTACACCGGTGAGTAATATTTTCATGTTCTGGTTTTTCTAACTTTAATTAGCAAAAGATATTTTCGAATAAATGCGTTCGTAGGCTTATATTTTCTGTTTCAAATTTCAACCAACCAGTTCAAGCTCAACCAAAAAACATGGCGGTCGTTGCCTTTGATAAAAGAGTTCAATCTATAATCTATGCCCACCTCAAGTTTGTTGACGTTTGAAATTTTGTAGCCAAGCAAGGGAACAATGCGAATTTCAAGGTCGTAATTTTCACCCTGCCAACTGTTTAGAAATTCGTTACTGATTTTTAAATACACACCGTTAGCATCAACAGATGCGTCGTTCAGCGGAATTTCAGTGCCTATTCGGTAGCGCAACCTAAGTTCCGGCTGCTCCAGTTTGGACAGGGTGAGGTCGGTTGAAAAACGATGGGCCCATCTGAAACGATCCGTTTTTTGGATCAGCGTATATTGCTGAATCAGTCGGTGAAAAGTAACGCCTTCGCGAAATCTGACTAAATAACCTCCTCCAATTCGGGAAGTTGATCCTATTTTTTTTGCTGCAATCAGCGAGAAATCTGTAAGAATGTATTGGTACTCCGTTTTTGAAACCGAGTTGAAATCGCCACTTTTCAGTCTTTGTCTGGAATCAACTTCGGAATGTAACGACCAACCCTTTTGGAGCTTATTGTTCACTGTCAACGAAGGTAAAACGCCAATTTGGTAAGTGCTTTGGCCTCGGGCAACACTCCCAAAGAGAAGCCCAAAAACCAGAAACAGGAAGTATGTTTTATTACAAACGGTCATTATTTTTAGCATAAGCGACATCATCAACTACATTTAACAATTTGTGGCCTGAAATGTTGGGATTGCAATATCGTTTTTGTAGAGGGCATTTCACTGTTTCATTTTGCTTACAGGTTTTGACTGATCTCTCGTTCCTTGCATATTCTTCACACTTCAAATCTAAGAATAATACCATGAAAGAAGAGTGGGTTTTTAGAGTGAAACTTTTGATCATCAAAACTTTTTAGCTCTTTTAAATTAAAATCCGCTCTTTCATCATTCAGTTCTGTCTTGCTCAAATACATCACCTATTTCCGTCTCCAAGGCGCAGCTGCCGCATTCCCTCTTTTTTGTTAATTTCGCGCTTTCATTTTTGTGGCAAATTTTGCAAAGAATATCTTCTGCTTATCAATTGGGCTGTACCAAGTTATGTTTTGCACCGAAAATGAAACCGTCACACAAAGCACATTAATTTATTTTTCAGTCTGTTCTTATGGATTATAACTTTTCTGAAGTCGAAAAAAAATGGCAGGATTACTGGCGTGCCCACAAGGTTTACAAAGTTGAAATTGACACCGCCAAACCGAAGTTTTATGTTTTGGATATGTTTCCGTATCCCTCGGGAGCCGGTCTGCATGTGGGCCATCCGCTTGGCTACATCGCCTCCGACATCTATGCCCGCTACAAACGCTTGAAGGGTTTCAATGTTTTGCATCCGATGGGCTACGACGCCTATGGCCTGCCGGCTGAACAATATGCCATTCAAACCGGCACCCATCCGGCCGTCACTACCGACAAAAATATTGAACGTTACCGCGAACAGCTGGATAAAATTGGTTTTTCATTCGATTGGGATCGGGAGGTGAGAACTTGCGAACCGGAGTATTACAAATGGACGCAATGGACTTTCATTCAACTTTTTAACGCTTGGTTCAATAAGAAAACAAACAAGGCAGAATCCATTACTGCACTTATTGACTTGTTTGCTGCCGAAGGCAACAGCCAAGTTGAGGCTGCCTGTTCCGAAACAGAAATATTTACTGCCGCCGACTGGAATTCATTTTCCGAAAAGCAACAACAAACACTTTTGATGCACTACCGTTTGGCTTATCTTGCTGATACGATGGTGAATTGGTGCCCCGCGTTGGGAACTGTGCTGGCCAACGATGAAGTCAGCGAAGGTCTTTCCGTTCGTGGGGGGCATCCGGTGGAACGCAAATCAATGAAAAATTGGTTGCTGCGCATCACCGCTTATTCCGACCGTTTGTTGGCCGGCCTCGATACATTGGATTGGAGCGACTCCATCAAAGACATCCAACGCAACTGGATCGGCAAATCGGTGGGCGGCTCTCTTGAGTTTGAAATCAAAGGAAATGAAGCCGGTATTGAAGTATTTACCACGCGACCCGACACCGTTTTTGGCGCCACTTTTATCGTGCTTGCTCCTGAGTTGGCTTTGGTGAATGAAATCACAACCGCGGCACAACGTGCTGAGGTAGAGACTTATGTGCAACGCACTAAAAACCGTTCGGAACGTGAACGCATGTCGGAAGTAAAAAAAGTTAGTGGCGCTTTCACCGGTGCTTATGCCATGAATCCTTTCACGGGTGCCGAAATTCCAATTTGGATTGCCGATTATGTGTTGATGGGTTATGGCACCGGCGCCATTATGGCCGTTCCTGCCCACGACAGCCGCGACTTTGCCTTTGCACGTCATTTCAATCTGCCTATCGTTCAGGTGATTCAACAAAAAGACGAAACGATGTCGGACACTTC
>JADYZK010000500.1 GCA_020853175.1 Bacteroidales bacterium | reverse complement strand
TCGAATCGGTATGTGTGCCACCGCAAAGCTCAACAGAATAGGCAGAGTCAAAGGCGATGACGCGAACAAAATCGCCATATTTTTCACCAAAAAGTGCCATTGCACCCATGTCTTTTGCAGCTTCAACGGGAACATCGTTATGCACCGTTCGGTGGATATTTTTGCTAATTTTTTGGTTCACGAGTTGCTCTACAGCCTTCATTTCTTCCGCACTCATTTTACCAAAATGGCTAAAATCAAAGCGCAAACGTTCATGATCCACCAGCGAGCCTTTTTGTTCCACGTGGTTGCCTAAAACTTGACGTAAAGCGGCGTGCATGAGGTGGGTAGCACTGTGATTATTCTCCGTTGCAAGACGCTTTTTTTCATCCACCTGAGCGGTGAAAGTAAGCTCAGGCTTTGTAGGAAGGGTTTCGGTGAGGTGAACAATTAAGTTGTTATCCTTTAACGTGTTATAAATAGTAATATTTTCGTCGGCATTTTTCAACCAGCCGGTATCGCCTACTTGCCCGCCTGCCTCGGCATAAAAAGGGGTTTGATCGAGAACTATTTCGTAATATTTTTTCTTTTTGGAAACCACTTCACGAAACTTCATAATTTGCGCTTGTGCTTTAAGGTGTTCATAACCAACAAATTGCGTGGCCAAAATTTGAGGATGAACCATAACCCAGTCGCCGGCAGCCGTTTCAGCAGCTTTACGCGAACGGTCTTTTTGTTCAGCCAAGCGCTTGGTAAATCCTTCCATATCCACTGAAACACCTTTTTCTTTGGCCAAAAGGTTGGTCAGGTCAATGGGGAAGCCGTAGGTGTCAAAAAGCTCGAAGGCGAAATTGCCGTCAATTAATTTTTCTGAAGCATGGGCAGCCGAATATTGTTCAAAACGCTTGATCCCCAATGCCAAAGTGCGCAAGAAGGAGGATTCTTCCTCGAAAATAACTTTGCTTACTAAGTTTTGCTGTGAAGCAATTTCAGGGAAATTGGTGGCCATTTGAGCCGAAAGGATTGGTAAAAGTTGATATACGAAAGGTTCTTCAAAACCAAGGAACGTAAAACCATATCTTACAGCGCGGCGCAGAATGCGACGAATAACGTATCCGGCACCTGTGTTTGAGGGGATTTGACCATCGGCAATAGCAAAAGAAACGGCCCTAAGGTGATCAGCAATCACGCGCATGGCAATGTCTTTTTCTTCGTTGGCGCCATAAGTGCAGTGGGCTAAACGCGCGATTTCTTGAATCAGCGGCTGAAAAATGTCGGTATCGTAGTTCGATTTTTTTCCTTGCAGAGCCATGGTGAGCCTTTCAAAACCCATTCCGGTATCCACGTGTTGGGCAGGCAGTTTCACCAGGCTTCCGTTGGCCAGTCGGTTGAATTCAATAAAAACCAGGTTCCAAATTTCAATGACCTCAGGATGGTCGTGGTTCACCAATGATTTGCCGTCAATGCGTTGACGTTCATTCTCATCTCTAATATCCACATGAATTTCCGAGCACGGACCGCAGGGACCCGAATCGCCCATTTCCCAAAAATTATCTTTTTTACTTCCAAAAATGATTCTTTCTTCAGGCACAATCTGTTTCCAAAGCTCAAAAGCTTCCACATCTTGGTCGAGGCCATCGCTGGCATCGCCTCCAAAAACACTAACATACAATCGGTCTTTGTCGAGGCCATAAACATCAGTTAAAAGCTCCCATGCCCAGGCAATGGCTTCCTTTTTAAAGTAGTCGCCAAACGACCAATTGCCCAACATTTCAAACATGGTATGGTGATAAGTGTCGTAGCCAACTTCTTCAAGATCATTGTGTTTACCCGACACGCGTAGGCATTTCTGGGTGTCGGCAATACGAGAGGCTTTGACGGGTGCATTTCCAAGAAAGATTTCTTTAAATTGGTTCATCCCGGCATTGGTAAACATCAGCGTGGGGTCGTCTTTCACTACAATGGGGGCCGATGGAACAATGAGATGCTGCTTGGATTTAAAAAAATCCAAAAATGTCGTTCTTATCTCTAATGCGTTCATATTGATTGGTTTATGTATTTTTTACTTTTTTTAACAGCAAGATAAAGCTTGCAAATTTAAGGTAAAATATTATTTTTGTAGATCAAAATTTGAGGATAGCTTAGAATACATGGCAAAACAAAAATATGTTTTCGATCAAAAGACGCTTTCTTACGAAAGATATTTTGTAAATTGGAAGCAACGACTTCTTGGTTTTATTTCTTACTTGTTGACTACCGGTACTTTAGCTGTTGCCTTTGTGGTAATTGCGTATTATTTTTTCGGTTCGCCAAAGGAACGCATTCAAAAGCGTGAAATTGATTTCATGCACCTTCAATATGATATTTTATTTGACAAGTTTCAGAAAATGGAGCAGTTGATTGGGGATATGCAAGAGCGCGACGACAATATCTATCGTGTTATTTTTGAAGCTGAACCTATTCCTTCAACGGTGCGACAAGCCGGATATGGAGGCGTTGACCGTTATGAAATGCTGGAAGGGTACAACAATTCCAAAATAGTTACTGAAGCCGCCCAACGCTTGGACAGGATTGCAAGCCAATTGTATGTTCAGTCCAAATCATTTGATGAGGTGTTTGATTTGGCCAAACGAAAAAATGAAATGTTGGCTTCCATGCCGGCCATTCAACCCGTTAAAAACACCGATCTACGAAGGATATCGTCCTATTATGGGGTACGTTTAGATCCTTTTTATAAGGTGAATAAGTTTCACGAAGGTGTTGATTTTTCGGCACCAACAGGTACAGAGGTTTTTGCCACCGGAGATGGCACGGTGGAAAGCGTTGAGAAAAGTTATTTTGGTTATGGAAATATGATTGTCATCAATCATGGTTATGGCTATAAAACGGCTTACGGTCACTTGAGCGCCTTTAACGTGCGCAAAGGCGAAAAGGTAAAACGCGGACAAATGATTGCAAAAGTTGGAAGCACTGGAAAATCTACCTCACCGCATCTGCATTATGAAGTGCGCAAAAACAACAAAGCAATTAATCCTATTAACTTCTTTTTTAATGACTTAAGCCCCGAGAGTTATCAAATGATTCTTGAAATGTCATTGGTTCCATCCCAATCCATGGATTAACTTTCCATCCCAATTTATGGCCAAAGCAGAAAAAATTTATTACGGTATAGGCGAAGTAGCCAAAATGTTTAACGTAAACACCTCCTTAATTCGTTTTTGGGAGAAGGAATTCGACATCCTAAAACCCAAGAAAAATAAAAAAGGAAACAGGATGTTTACGCAGCGCGATGTGCATTATTTGCAGATTATTTATCAGTTGGTGAAAGAAAAAGGATTTACGCTTCAAGGTGCCAAAGAAGCCATTAAGCAAGATTTTGATCAATTGGACAAAAACGCCACAATTTTAAATGCCTTGCTTCAAGCAAATGATTTCCTCAAAGGCTTGGATCAGGTTCTTGCCGAAAAGGGCAAACTTCAAAAAGAGGCGTTAACGGATAGATAGTTCTGAACATAGTCCTTAATCCCATCATCGAGGCTGTGAAATGC
>JADYZK010000499.1 GCA_020853175.1 Bacteroidales bacterium | reverse complement strand
TGTGGCTTGCCCACCGCCTTTGGATTTTAACTGGAGCATTTGGTTTTTTTCAGTTACTGACACCACCACGGTTGGCCTTGAGCACCATAATATGCAAGCGAATAGCATTGTTGTTTATCCCAATCCGGCTGATAGCTATGTTATTTTTGAAAACAATGGAGCACAAAGTACAAATCATAACCAAATCCAAATAACAAATATTTATGGTCAAGTTATGTACACACTCGAAATGAATAATAGCAAAACGGTTTTGGATACACAGGATTTTACATCAGGCATTTATTTCTACCGCATCTACAACCCAACCGAAACCCTACACAGCGGTAAATGGGTGAAAAGGTAAATGATAGACGACGAATTTGAGCCGTCCAGGATGGTTCGCATGAATACATAGAGCCAATGAACTGAATTCTTGGGTCGGCTGACGACCATCATTACTGCAAAGCCTGCCTGTGGACGATGTAGGCTCATCCAAAAGCTCAAAGCCGTCCTTTCCGGGTCGTTCGGGTTTGTTGATAAGGATGACGATAGGGTTTTTATGCATCCGGCAGTATTGGGTTAGATGATTGGCGGAGCGCAACAAATCAACAAAACAACTCCTAAGCCGATGGGTCAGCCCTAAACACTAAACCCTAAATCACTTTAAACCAACAAATCAACGAATCAACAAATCAACTCCTCTCTACTCCTTCACCCATTTTCCGCTTTCGTTCAGGCCGGTGGGTGCGCTAAGTTGATACAGATAAACACCTGAAGGTAAATGAGAAGTTTCAACAGTGCTTTCGGTTTGATGGAGCTGTTGCTGCAAAATGAGACGGCCGGCCTGATCAAAAAGCTGTAGTTGCGCTTTTGGATGCTGCATGGCTAAGCGTATGTGAAGTTGTCTTCCCGGGTTTGGATATACGATAGCCTCCCTCATTTGAAATTCAGGCATTTCTACCTGGCCAGTGAGCAACCCTTCACTGTTGAGTTTGAGAAGAAAAACGTCAGTTTGGTCTTCTGTGCTGTTTTGATAGTCAAAGCGCCAGCCTCCAATGAGGCAACCTCCATCTTGAGTTGATATCAGGTTAGACATCACATAATAGGCATCGCCACCATAGAAACGTTCCCAGCGTAAATTGAGAAGGCTATCTGTTTGCAACACTACCAGCCATGATGGTTGCTGGGCGTAGTATGGATTTTGGATATTTATGTTGCGGGTAAACCCTATAAGAATTGTATCTTTTGTTCGAAAATCAATACTTTGTCTGAACGCAGTGAAGTCAATTGTGTCAGAAATATGCCAATGGTTTCTTAAGGTATTGGTTGTATCAAAAGGATGTGTTTGTTTATTAAACGCAATTGTATAAGGTTTTGGTAATCTCATGTCTTTGCACGTATAGTAGAAAGTACTGTCAGAATCCCATTTAAACCCAAAACTGTAGGAATAAAAAGGGTCTAAAGGATATTTGCCGATTACGTTAAATTTGTCATCTAAATATTCAAGCCTTCTTCTGAACATATTGAAAGCCCAGAACTTATTTCCTGTAATCTGTTTAAAATACTGATAACTTCCATCAGATTGATCTTCTGGTATTTCAATATAACTTATGCTATCAAACTCTTTGTTTAGTGTTTGAAAGAAGGGAGTATAATTCGTGTATCCTGGCTTACGGTATGAACCGGTGAGTATGATTTTGTCGGTATAAATTTCCGTTTTCCCCAGAGCCCACAGATCATAATCACCAGGAAAGTTATAACTTACGTTTGATCCATCATATTTTTCAATCCGAATTCCTGAGTTTAGTGAATTTCCGGAAATTTGGTTATAAAAAATGAACAAGCTTGAATACTGATTTCCATGGTCTTCTATAACTCCCTGGAGAAGAATTTGCCTGTTTTCTATTTCTAACCGCTGTTCAGATATTTCTTCTCCATATGGGTTTAATTGTTTAGTGATTGCAATCTTGTTCATTACGCCAATTTTAGGATCACTTTGGCTATAGCCCAATATAAGGTTTCCATTTTTTAATTCATACAAATCGCCAAAATACTCGTTTTCTGTTGTTTGAAAAAGCTTAAGCCATGAGGATTGAGATTGTGAACAAAATGGCATGTTCATAATAAGAAAAACAATAAGTACTTTTTTCATAGCATATAGATCATTTTCAAGGCACTAAGCAGTGATAGGTCACTTGCTTAATGCCCTGAACATTTTAAATATCGGGTATTATTCTTCCTGGTTTCCAGCAACTATCTTAACACCATAAACAATATAGTAAAAATGAAAGCGTTTTGAGTTGGATCCTGCCGGTATTAAATCATCAATAATCTCCACATTACAAAATTCTTTCCCCGGAGGCCTTAACCCCTCATCGGGATCGTTGATGATAAGGTGAGACTGTTGCAAATAATGATTGAGTGTATCGCTTGTAAGGCAATTATTTTGCGGATAATTCCAACCAACATATAGTCGTTCATCGTAATCAAAACCAACTGCAGTATAGGTTGTACAGCTTACAAACACATAAGGTACAGTGGAAACGGCCGGGTGGTTGAGCTTCCATGCCAGCTCGTCGGAAGCATCCGAAACCCCATACATGCTGCCATCGCATTTGCCTGCCGGTGGACTACCTAAATCCTGCCCCAGCGTACCCCAAATCCAATCGTCACCCTCATGAAATGGGAGGTAAAGCCCTTCGATCAGGCGCAATCCAAAAACGTTAGTACTGCTGAGGTAAGCTGTTGTGCCAACAACACTGTCTAGGTTTACATCAGTCAGTTTGAGGTAATGGTCACCTTCTCCGAGGGCAGACATCTGCTGGACGCGATCATTATCTATGTTTTGATACAGTGTTGCCATATCGTCCAGGCCAAGCTGCCCATTTTCAATCGTTACAGCATAGGTTTGTTTATTCACCTTGGTGGCTTCGTAT
>JADYZK010000498.1 GCA_020853175.1 Bacteroidales bacterium | reverse complement strand
CCAAGTTCTCCAGAAGTGTTGGTGATTGAGCTATTGAGTGTAGTATAATTATTTAAAAGTGCGCTGTAAGTATCTGCACTTCCTCGCCATTGTGTTGTGCGTGTTCCGGTTCCGCTGCGTCCGATGCCAAAATTGATGGTGTTTACAGTGAACTTATATCCGGATGTAGCAGCAATCGTAAAACCAATGTATTTACCTGCATCAACGGTTGACGCAGTTGGCCATTGGTTAGCGCGGAAATTTCCGGTACTGGAGGAAGATGTAACACCAACTTTATTGATGGCAGAAGGTGCAATGCCGGCGTAGGTAGTTCCATTATAGGTAAAAGAAGTTACATTTCCGTTAGACCCAAAAGTATAAGTGGCCGTAAATGGGGTTTGTGTCCATCCTTTTTGGCCTGCAAAGAGGGCGAAAGCGAGAAGACAGATGAGGTATATTTTTTGTTTCATAAAATGAATCGGTATTAAAAACTTTTTACTTGTCAATCGTTACTAATCTGTCATTACACTGATCTGAGGCGGCCCATCAACTTTATAATTGATACCCAATCCGCCACCGTTGTAGGGGTATAGCTTAAAATAATAGGTGGTGGTAGGCAGCAGTCCACCAATAATGGCTGTTTCGGTGCCGGCTGTGATATAATAATCGGAGGTGCCGCTGTACATTACGCCGTCGGTTGGAGCAACAATTTGATCAAAACCCACACTGCTGATGCGCACCAAATACCCATCGGCATTGCCACCATCTGTCCAGTTGAGGGCAATGCTGCGACTCGAAAAACTGGTAGGCAATTGTGTGGGTTCGGCAATGCTTTCGGGTTGGCCCACACCCCACACCTTATATACATAACCTGGGTTGTCAATAAACGGGTTTCTGTTGCCTTGAAAGACGTAAACCGCGTTGTTGCGGTCAATTTCTTTCTGCGAAACCGGGTCGTTCACATGCCAACTCGCCAGCATGTTCAGGTACCAAGTTTCAAAAAATGGAAAGTTATTGTTGACCAATGCTACATTGGCCTGTGGAGTATTGTTGTACCAGTTGGCATTGACGTTTTGGTAGCGTGTAGCGATGTAAAAATAGGCACGTGCAAAATCGCCTTTGTACTCATCAATGGGTTCAAACACCATGCCCGAGTAGCCAGGAACATCGCAATTGCCTAATTTGCTTCCATTCCGTGAGGTCCACGAAGCAGAGCCGACCTCTCCAAAAGGATAATTGCTGCGGCGGTTGTTGACATATCCATCTGTAGGTACGACAAGAAAAAGGTCGCTGTACATGGGCGATGCATCATTAAACCAGCTGGCGGGCATGGAGTGCTCGCGGTTGAAACAGTCGCCTTCGCTGTTGTATGTCCCGCATTTATCGCTCGAAATGTTAAAATGATACACATAAGGCTCGGGTGTTGGTCCGGGAATATCGCTGTACATATCCCAAACAATCTGGCCTGCATTGTCCACATCATCGGTCGTTTTGTAACAATTATACAAACCATCGTACCCCATATTGGTATGTCCTTTAATGATGTCGTACAACTGTGTTTTCAGCGTAGCCCCTGTTCCGGTAGCAGTGGAATAATAGCCGGTAGGAGGTTGTGCTTGTAATGGGTTGAAGATGAGCAGAATAAAAATAATGGAAAGCGGACGAAACCACTTTTTCCAAAGATACATTGAAGTCATCATAAGCAGGCGCATTAAATAAAATGGACGCAAATTTAAAGATAAAACAACACCATCTACAAAAAGCATCAACATGACGAACAAAAAGTGTTCGGCAGAATCAACATTCAACTTCAATACATCGCAACCCCTTCCAGAAATTCACGATACACTCCTATCCTAAAGCGCCTTGTCCTTTGAACGTATGAAACCCATAAATCTCCTGAAAATTGGGAATCTCATTTCGCCCTTGGAACCTAATCATCTAAGCCTTAAACAGCCGATCTCAATCCTTTAGTAAAAAAAGAACAAATATAAATTTTGCTATATGAAATAGTTGCCATACTTTTAACCCGCACAAATCAAAAATTTACGCTATGAAAAAAACAATTTTATCTTTTATTTTCAGTGCTTTAGCACTTGTTTCTATGGCCGGTGGTATTGTTCACAATACCAACCAAAGCGCGTCATTTGTTCGGATGCCTGCCCGCGATGCGTCCTTAGGTTTGGATGCAACCTATTTTAATCCGGCGGGTTTAACCTTCCTGAAAGATGGTTTTCACTTGAGTTTAAGCAATCAATACATCACTCAAAGCAGAAACATCAAAACTACCTTCCCCGGTTTGAACCGCAATGAATTTGACGGTCAAGTTGTTGCCCCAATTTTCCCCTCAGTGTATGCTGTTTACAAGACAGGAAAGTTTGCTTTTTCATTAGGTTTCAATGCCATTGGTGGTGGCGGTGGCGCTTTGTTTGAAGACGGATTACCTTCCTTTGAAATGCAAGTTTCGCCATTGCCTTCCTCGCTGAGCGCAGGCGGCATTCCAACTACAAAATACAGTTATGAAACTGAGTTTGAAGGCAAATCTATTTACTTTGGGTTTCAAGGTGCTGCAAGCTACGAGGTGAATGAAATGGTTTCAGTTGCTGTCGGTTTACGTTATGTAACCATGAACAACAGCTATGTGGGATACCTGCGCAACATCCAAATCAATCCTACTTTTCCTACTTTAGGCTATGATGGAACTATGGTAGGAGCTCCGGGATTTTTCACCGCTTTCTCGGGTTACCTTGGAACCGTGAGTACAACGCTGGGAGCCACTGGTTCATCGCTTCAGCCTATCATTGATGGCGGCGGCGGCGGAGTTCCTTTGTCATCGGGAACCATGGCCGGACTTACTGCCGCACAGGTTGCTACTTTGCAAGGGACTATCACCGCTTTAGGTGGCGATCCTACAAATATGACCATTGGCCAAGCGCAAGGATTTTTTGCAGGGGCTTCCGCTCAATATGCAGGTCAATCTGCTGCTATGTCAGCCACTGCAACCGCAACCGGTGACAAAGAAGTTGATGCCAGCCAATCAGGAGCAGGTATTGTTCCTTTTATAGGTGTGAATTTAAACTTCGACCGTTTGAACATTGGTTTCAAATATGAACTCAAAGCCAGCGTAAAAGTAAAAAACGCCACCAAGGTTGACGATGTTGGAATGTTCCCTGACGGCGCAGAAGTGCCCAGCGACATGCCTTCAATGCTGTCTATTGGTGCATCCTATGATGTTTCAAAAAAACTCAAAGTAAGTGGAGGGCTTCACCTTTATATGGACAAATCTGCTGAATATGGCAAAAAGTTGAATGGCGAATACGTGAAAAACGACAAGGTGATGGACAAAAACTCCAATGAGTTTGCCCTTGCTGTTGAATACGCCCTCAACGATAAATGGTTGTTGAGTGCCGGATATTTAGGCACCCGCGTAGGAGTGATGGAGATCTATCAAACCGACCTGAGCCATAGCCTCAACACCAACACCATTGCCGGTGGTTTGCAATACAAGTTCAACGAAAAAATCGCAGTCAACTTGGGTGTAATGAACACTGCCTACCAAGAAGGAAAACGTGATTTTGTTGCTGCTGCTCCTTATCCGGCCTACACCGAAACCTATAACCGCCACACTTTGACAGCGGCTTTGGGTCTCGATATCAGCTTCTAACGAAAATATTTCTTTATTAAACAAAAAAGGTCGGATGTTTGTCCGGCCTTTTTTTTTGATCTTCGGTCTCGTCTTGTGACGAGAGCTTTTGGCTTTGTTTCTTGCTTTTTGAAAATAAACCAATCTAAAGCAAAAAATTAATTCCACCCAACAATCGAGCCAACACCCAAAAGCCAAAGACCAAAAGCCCACTTACTTCAAATCATAAGAAACAAAATCAAAGGCATCAACGAGGGGTAGAAAATGATTGGCATTTAAGCGGCCTTTTTTGGGGGTGAGCGTGGATAACATTTTGTTGGTGTGATCAATAAACTGAATGGAATAGGGGTTTTTTCCATCGAGATGAGCCTGAATGGTTTCTTGGAGGAGCAGCAAATCATCGTCAGTCATTCTGTTCACGTCGAGTTTGAGGTAAATGGTTCGCCCTGACGTTTCTACCACACGATCAAGAAGTTGAATGTCGTTTATTTTCAATTCCATTTTCTCTTTGTCGCGATAGGAGGGAGCGGGACTGGCGTTGATAAGCACAAACAAGCCCGGGTCAATGAGGTGTTTGATTTTTAGGTACAACTCGCTGAACACCATCAGCTCGATTCCGGCATTGTGGTCTTCCACCTTAAAACGACAATAGTTGTTGCCTTGCTGACTTGTAAGATGCTCAGCTGATGTAACTTGAGCAGCAAATTTAAGCTGATGTCCTTTCATCTCTTGAATGGAAGCATTGAT
>JADYZK010000497.1 GCA_020853175.1 Bacteroidales bacterium | reverse complement strand
GGCAAGTCCCCGACATGCTTTCAGCGCGTATTTTGGTTTTTACACCGTCTTTTTGAAGGAGGTCAAATGTGGGGATTTGCGGTACGGAAAAAACACGTACGACTACCAGGAAGGAACGCTGGTTTTTATTGCGCCCGGACAGGTGCTCAGCGGCGATGGCAGCAAAGAGATGTACCAGCCCAAAGGTTACGCGCTTATTTTTCATCCCGATCTGATACATGGTACGCCACTTGGAAAGCACATACAGGACTATACTTTTTTTGGTTACCAATCGAACGAAGCGCTTCATTTATCGGAACGGGAAAAAAAACTTGTCCTGGATTGTTTTGCACAGATCAAGCACGAATTGGAACATGCCATCGACAAGCACAGCAAAAGGCTGGTCGTTTCCAACATTGAGTTGTTGTTAAACTATTGCACACGTTTTTACGACCGGCAGTTTATCACCCGCGACCATGCACACAAAGGCATTTTGGAAAGGTTTGAACAGTTGTTGAATGCTTATTTTCAATCCGAAAAGCCTCAACTGATCGGGCTTCCTTCCGTCGCTTATTGTGCCGTGGAACTCAATTTGTCGGCGAACTATTTCGGAGATCTGATCAAAAAAGAGACTGGAAAATCGGCGAAGGAATACATCCAAACAAAAGTTATTGATGTGGCCAAAACACGCATGTTCGACCTTAACAAATCCGTCAGCGAAATCGCTTACGAATTGGGATTTAAGTATCCCCAGCACTTTACACGTTTGTTTAAACAAAGGGTAGGGCAATCGCCGAATGCGTACAGGTTGGTGCATTAGGAGGCCATGTAATACCCGGCATCATCCCCGGTTTGAATCGGACCCGGTGAGCTTGTACATGACGTATCCAAATCCGACAAGCAGGTGCAGCATTACAATTGCAAAAATTACGGTAGCCATAGTGTTGTACTTTAGGAGTCGCAAATTTGGCGGGTTTGTGGCGGTTCAAAAATGAGATTGGTCATGGATAGTCGTGAGATTTGTTAGCCCTCCCAAACAAAAATCCCCGGCTTCCAACGTTCTGGAAACCGGGGATTGATTTGTGGTTACCCATTCATCTAAATAATCACCGCTGTTAAACGAAAATGTCTTGAACAGGGCAAATTGATTTTAAATTAATCTAAATCCTTCAACAACTTATCAAGTTCGGTTTCCGGGACTCTTGCATACCTTCTCAAAGCCGATATCAATGCTTCCATCATTTCCTTTGAAACAGTTCCTGCAAGCCAAATTTGTTGCATTACCCAAATGGAACCGTGAACTTCCAAGCCGTTAGCTAAGCATTCTTTGCGTAGATCTTTATCGCCGCTTAAGACCATACATTGAAAGTCAATGGCTTTTAGAAGTACAGTTTTATCGGTTATACGTTTAAGATTGCAACCCGTTTTCAATTCAAATGCTCTTCTGATATCGTCGCTTTCGAGTTCGATTACCCGGAGCAAACCTTGATTTATTACGGCATCAAGCATGAGTCGTTGTTCAGGTTGCTTGACCTCCTCAACAACCAAATCTGTTGTGCAAATCTCAAAGTTGAGTTGCACAAAGTGCTCAAGTGCACCTGCCTGAATCATATCAATAATGATGTTGGTATCTGTAATGATTAGCCTCATGCAAGTTGGTCGAGATCGTTACGCAGCTCTCCAACAGTGACATTGCGAAGTGAGGCAGCTTGATTTACCGTTATGATTCCTTCAGCCAATGCCTTGAACAGCATTTGGTCGAAACGAAAGGTTTTTTCATCTCCGCGAAACTTACCTGGTTCATCGAGATGGTATTGTCTGATGCGGTAACCCTGGTTGAGTTTACCATACACAGCATCGTTTATAATTCCCAGGTTTTTAGCTCTTGCAAACATGGCTGCTATTGAAATACCCCAATAGGACTTCAACAAAACAAGCTCTGGTAGATAGAAATGGAAACGTTGTTCATTCATAGCTTCACGCGCTTGTTCTCCCGGGAGTAACACAGCACCTGCAAAGGCATGGCATAACCTTTCTTTCTCGTTTTCACTTAGATATTCAGGAAAGGATAGTACGTGATGCGCCAATTCGTGAAGCGCCGTGAATCGGATTCGACAGACATCGTTTGAACAGTTGACTGCGATAATTCGCACCTGACCAGCAAATGCCTTCATACCATCAAAATCCTGAAATGAAGACAATTCAACCAATTTGTAGCCGCTTTCTTCAAGCATAGCTACTACATTGGGTATGGGATCATTGCCTAGCCCCCATTGTTTTCGAAGCTCTATTGCTGCATTTTCTGCATCAAGAGCAGTTTCGATCAAATGATTGTACTCAAAAGGGCGAAGTGGTTTTTCATCGTTAACGGTTCTTTCGAGCGTCAAATACCTGCTTATGATCTCGGAGCATTGCTCAACTACAGCCGCCTCGTCAGATACAGAGAGCCGTTTGCGTTTTCTAAACTCTACGCCAGATAGGTTAACAGATACTTCTGGTTCTGAAAAGAAAAAGTCAACAGGCACACCAAGCACCTTAGAAAGGGCAATGAGCATTTTACTGTTAGGGTAGGTCATCCCTTGCTCATATTTGTGCAAGGCTTGCCTGCTGAGGGCTCCTTCAAGCCTGTCTGCCAAGCCTTGCAGGGACAAACCGGCCATTTTTCGAGCTACTATGAGTCGATTTCCAAAAAGAGAAGACATGGAATTATTTAGGTTGACAAAATTGATTCACAAAGATAGGTTTGTAACTTAATATTGTCAAGTATGGGTAGTTGTATTATTTTTGTCAACCCAAGGTGCCATTTTAAATATAACAAAAAAGCCGCCCTGACTTATCAGAGCGGCTTTTAGGTTGTGGAGCTGGCGGGACGAGAACCTGTAATTGTAAATAATTGATAATCAATTGTTTGATATATATTTTTTCGAAGGTGGTGTGAAATGTGGTGTATAAAAATGCACTTTCCCCATTTTTATTGAGCTGATAGCTTTACTATTTTGGATGCTGAAAAAACCGTATCGCCCCGTATTAGGTCGTTTGACGGCCAATCAACGTGCAACACAGTCGAAAGCAAAAGTAGAACATCCACTCCAATACCTATTCTCAAAATCTATTTCTCTGTATTTTGTCTAAATAATATATCTTTGTCCCCGATGAAATGGTTTTGCCTCATTTTTAGTTTGTATTTGTTTACACTATCATGCCTTCCCTGCAATGATGGTGAGCACGAATACATTGGGCAAACAACGGAAACAATTTCCTCTCTCTTCCCTTCAAACAATCATTCCGACCACACGCACTGTGAGGATGCCTGTTCTCCTCTTTGCGGATGTCAGTGCTGCTCGGTCGTCTGCGCATTGCGCATGGTTGAGGCTTTTGAATTTCAAAAAATCTCAATTGTTGACCAAAAGTGTCTTTTTCCTGACTATAGCTTGTGGTTGAAAGATGTGGTTAT
>JADYZK010000496.1 GCA_020853175.1 Bacteroidales bacterium | reverse complement strand
TCACGGGCTTTCTTCTGCACGCTTGCCAACCATTCGGGAGAGCCTTTAATGGCCATCACCATCATGTCAATCACTTCGTCTTTATTGGTGTAATATTCTGGGTGTTTTTGCCAATCGCCGAACATCCGATATTCAGCTTCAAGCATAAGGCGATGTTGCAAAGTCATATTGTTTTTGCGGGCGTCGTTATAGATGCGAATAAAGTCAAGGTTTCCGGTCCGAACCTCATTCATGAAATAATCGCGTCTTTTCATCTGCCCGGGAAAAAAATATTCAAACATCTGAGTATCGAATCCCCAAGCAAAATTTTGGTGAAAACGTTCGGTAATCATGATTAAAATCACATCATTTTTGAGCAGCTCGTCACTAAAATTGAGGTCTTTCATTTGTCCTGTTTCAGCTCCTATGTGATTATATACCAGCTTATTGTAGTACCAAAAATGACTGTCGGTAAAGCTATTCAACATCACCTTTTGATTCAGCCAATTGAAATAAAAGCTGTCGCCGACGGCAAGCAATCGCAAACCATTTTCCGGCACGGGATGGAAGCTAATGTCGGTATATCCAATATTTTCAATGGGAGCTTTACGGAGAAGATTCATTGTCAACCAGATATCATCATCAGGATGGCGCAGTTGGGTCGCTTCATGGGCTTGAAGTTCTTTAAAAGCATGGATTCGATCAGGGAAAACCGATTTGATATGTCGCAGAAGGCTATCAGCAGCGAGCGAGGCTCCATAATAAGACCAATGGGTGCCAGTTCGAGGAAAAAGACGGTAAGGCGTTTGGTCCTTCCATTTCAAGAAAACCGAGTTAAAGTCAATGAGATGAACACCCTGCGCTTCAAAGAAATCTTTCATTGCCGTGTAATTACTCATCGAAGGTTGAAAGCCGCTGTATTTTGAAGGGTAACGATCTGCGTAAAGTGTACCTTTTCCGGGTTCAATCACCACAAGCAAATACTTTCCGAGCTTTTGTAAGGTATCTTGAACTGCCTTCAATTGGACCGCTTTGGACTTCCATACCTCTTCGCCCACAAAAAATTCACCGGTAGCAGCTCTCAGATAATCCTCCTCAAAAAGCTCATCCTCAGCACCAACAATAACACCTTCCGCAGCAGCTTTTTTGAATGTCAAAAACCGCAACTCATTGTACAACCGCACCAAGCTGGCATGAAAACCAATTCCGGCCTCCACTTGCTTGTTCAGCGCCGTTTGAAAACTTCCGTCGAGCCAGCTGGTATAACTCAATGAATCCCATTTTACAGGCTCTACTTTGGCAAATGAACCAAATAAGGGCTTTTCATCAACAATATTGAACCATTTTTGCATGTTTGGCACCAGCAACAACAGGAGCAACAATGCAAATAATCCGTGTTTGATAGGGTGCTTCATCTTGTACAAAAAGTCTGAAAGAAAATGAGCATTTTTCAATTATTGACCTATCCGAATCACCGGTTTGACAATGCGCTGTTGGTCCCATTGGAGAATTACAAACATAATTCCTGTTCCTGATTTATCTCCAAGTGGTTCAAATTGAATGGTTTGTCCCTTTGTAACTACGGCAGATTGCTGAAACATAATCCTACCGTTGTTGTCGGTTAGAAGCAGCTCGAAAGGCCCTGATTTTGCCGCTTGAACCGCTACAGTGAACCTTTCGGTAAAGGGATTGGGACTCACATTTAATCTATAGGCACTTTCATTTTCACTTTCGTTGATTCCGGTGTAGATTTTCGCGGCAGGCAAAACCACATAGTCAATATGTCCGCAGTCGGTTCCAGTTGAAACACTGTAATCTTTGGTGTATTCCCATTTGAAAAGCTTTTCACCGGCTTCAACATAATAAGCTGCACGTCGCCAATTGGTGACTTGGTTACCCGACCATTCATCCTTGAGCAAACTATTGATGGAAAACCTCAGGAAATCGTAGTTTGTTTCGGAAGAAACTTTATAATAAAAAGAAATGGAATCGGGGTAGGCCACTTCGTAATTGAGCGTTAAAACCGAAGAGGCATCATCACCAATGACTCCCGAGCGGGCGGCATAAGTTCCCTCGAATGGCGCAACGGTAGTCGTAATCCAAGGAGCGGAACCACCCATTTGCCAATCGAAAAGATCGAAACTTCCCGACTCGAAGCCATCGGCAATGAGGCTGGTCATCAAAGGCAAATCACGCTCGTAAATGTAGCCATAAGAGGCAGTTACCTCCAAATGCATTTCAACAACTTGAATGGGTTCGGCATCAGCAGCAAGCCGAATTTGAAACACTGCTTCCCATATTTCCGCGGGCAAAATATCATTGATTTGGGCTTCTCCGTTGAGAATAAAAAGATCGTTATTTTGTGTATTTATTTGGGCCACAACATTTTGCAATTTTCCACCGCCATTGTTGCGCAGACGCACCACGAGGTTAGCTGTTTCGCCGGGTTCAAGAATTCCGTTTCCGCCATCGCTAACACTCACGGTAAGCAAATGCAATTCGGGAGAATAGATGGTTAATGTTATGGGACGCGTCCAGCTTCCTTGAGGCGTGGTGTAAATCAAATTGAAATGTGCTTGATGGCCGTTTTCGACGTTTCCGTTCACGGTCAGATCAAAAAGGTCGGCCATTATCAGACTTTCATTCACTGCCAAGGCTGGAATGGTGGCTTGGCCGTCAACGATGGACACGAAAGCATCTTCACCGGCGATTTGAAAAGATGCTTCAGCCAAGTCAACAGCATTTTTATTTTCAAAACTGAAGTTAAAACTGAAATTTTCTCCGTTTTCTATGATGTTGTCGTCGCCCGAAACCACCTCATAATCCATCAACACACCTTGCACTTGGAGGGGTAAAGCCGTAACTGAACGGATGTTGTTGCGGTCGCTGACCAAAACGTCCACAGTTTGATTGGCCACATAATGCTCCAAATAGGCCGTCATCAAACCATCTGTGGTAATGGCAATGTTTCCAACATTTCCAGGAGGAGTAAAAACTGTATGTTGTTGAGCAAATGGAGTAAAAAAACCGGTTTTATTTAAAATTGTCATGTTATCGCCATCGCCATTAGAAATTCCTGCAAAGCGAGCGATATAACCAGCGGCAAGATGCGGCCCATAGAAAAACTCAATTTGTCCGTTCTGATGCAGTCGTGCGGCCATGCTCACCTCACTGTTTCCCCCTTGTCCATAAACAGATAGTTTCCAGCGGATGGTAACCGATTCGCTGGTTGTTTCGGCCCAAATGCCATCACCGGCTGAGGGCTGAATATAAAACGGCTTCGCTAACGCAGGTGCAATAATTTTGTTTTGAATGAGATAGGTTTTTCCGGCCACATAATAAGGCCAAGTCACCAATGATGGCTCAAACATGATGAAGCCGTCTGCGGCCACATAAATTTTGTCGTAATTTTTGCCGTAATAGGGAAAAGAAAAAGGCAGGGAAACTTCTCCTGTTCCTTCGTCATTGCCCGACAAAGTAACCGCCGTGCCATTGATGACAGGAAACTCTGCGGTAGCATTGATGGTGTCGTAAGTTTGTAAAAGGCAAAAACGGTATGGATCTTGACCACCTTGGGCAACAAGTTGTACTTCTGAGGGTTGATAAAGTTCTAAAGGTGGGATTTCATCGGTTGGAATGCTCACCGGATCATAGTTGATTGCGGCAGTAATCCCTATTTTTGTGGTACTGTTGTTTTGAATGGGTAAGGCAAAGATATTGGCTGTAATTTCTTGTAGTGTTCCACTGGTGTAATCCATCAAAGCAACGCTATTGATAACACCTTGTGAACTTCCTGCATCATCATTTTCAATGACCATGAAGAAGAAACGTGCACTTTGACCGGGTTCAACATATTGCAGTAAGTAATTGAGGTCGAGTCCAAATTCAAAGCTGGGTCCTCCACTGCCTTGCATGGGATTGCATCCACCTTGAAAGTCGAACATAGGATATTGAATCACCATTTCAGGCTCTGTTGACAAGGGATCATTGGATACTCCGACCATGAATTTTAGTTTGTTGCGACAAGGATAAGAAAGGTTAATCTTGGCAGTGAGCATGGGCTGATAAGCTTTTTTTACATCTACCACAATCACTTGGTTGTTCCAAATTCCGCCCTGAGAGGTAATGTCGGCAACGGTTTTGTACATCATATATGAATATCCGGCATCGCCCCAGCCGCTGATACCTCCATAGGTATTGGCCATTTTAAAACCACCAATTTCCCAATCGCGAACGTCAATCACCCCATCGCTGTTAATATCCAAGTTATTGGTATATTGCCCATCGTCGTTATAATCCCAGCGGATGGAATCGTGATAACCCACTATCGTCATGGCGTGATTGGGTGAGCTTCCCCAGTTATAAATGACGTGTTTTCCTGCTTCTGGAGTGCCTGGAGGAAAAACAGAGGGTGGACTTGTATATTGTGAATAAAAGGAGGCCATTCCACCAAAATCGGAACCATCGCCATGATCATAAATCCAGTTCTTTAATGTTTGTAAACCTTCTAAAGTATTGGTTTTGATAGAAAAAATGCCATCCACACGATTGGTCATTGCATTGTAATATTTATCGTAGCCCGACATCCAGCGCGACGCACCGCCTGTTGCCATGCCACCATAATCTACCACGTTGGGATTACCGGCAAATTTCACAATTTGCATGCTCTCAAAATAATTGATGCCCGCATCGCTGCCAGCATTAAGGAAGTTGTAAGTGAAGTGGGTGGCATATTGGTTTTCGGGCAAACTGCCGAGCACCTTTCTTTTGGCATTAATTTCATAAGTAAACATGTTTCCAATGCTGGAAGCCTGTCCACATTCAAGCCCTACCTGACCGATCAAAGGGCGCATAAAAGGCAAAGAGGAGTTGTCAACCACGGCAGGCAAAGTGCGACGCAAGGCCAGGTCGTTCATTTTCAGCTCGGGGATTTTGGAAAGTGCCACCGAGTCAGCTGCCGAGAGCGGTTGCAAAGGCAATAGGTTTTCGGTTTGTGCCAATGAAAGAAAAGGCATCAGCAAGAAAATGCCCAACAAGAAAGCAATATTTTTTTTAATCATGGGTTTAAATTTTTCACGGCCAAAGATAAGGTATTGAATGAATTGAACCTCAATTTTCAACCTTTTAAACCTATAAAAAAGAGTAAAAAAGCAGCTTATCAACAGTTATCTGCCTGTTTAGGAAGAAAAAAAGTCGGCAATTTAAGTTGTTGAAGTCTTCGGTTTTCAGCGATTGAAGACGTATTGAATTATATTGGCACCCATTCGAAGGGCTTTTTCGCGCGTTTCGGGTGAATCATTGTGCACACGCGGGTCTTCCCAACCATCGCCCAAATCACATTCATAGGTGTAAAAACATACCAAACGACCTTCATAAAACAGCCCATAGCCTTGTGCAGGTTTATTGTCGTGAAGATGAATTTTTGGTAAGCCATCAGGAAAGCTGAAATGCTGATTATGGATGGGATGATTGAAAGGCAGAACAACGAAAGACAATTCAGGAAACACTTTCTTCATTTGCTCACGCACAAAAACATCCATTCCATAATTGTCATCAATATGCAAAAACCCACCGGAGATGAGGTACTTACGAAGGTTTTCGGCTTCGGTCGCATTGAAAACCACGTTGCCATGACCTGTCATGTGCACAAAAGGAAAGTTAAAAATATCTGGGTTATCAGGCTCAACGGTTGCAATCTCTTCGCGGATATTGGTTCCTAAATGTTCATTGCAAAATTTCACCAAGTTAGGCAGCGAGGTTGGATTGGCATACCAATCGCCGCCGCCGCGATACTTTAGCAAGGCAATGGACACATCACTTTGGGCATGACCCATGGCCATCCAAAAAGTTAGACTTAATAGGAGGAGTGCTTTTTTCATGGATGCAATTGGTTCAACAGTTGTACAGTGTGTAATGCAACAATAGCGGCAGTTTCGGTTCGTAAACGTGAATGACCCAAACTGACCGGAACAAAACCGGCTTCTTGTGCTTTTGCCACCTCTTGCCGACTGAAATCGCCCTCAGGCCCAATAAGAATCCAGCAATTTTGATGGGGACGATAACACTGGCCCAGGTGAGCAGGAATACTTTCATCAATCCAAGCGATGAATTTGTCGCCTTCAAAAGGACGTT
>JADYZK010000495.1 GCA_020853175.1 Bacteroidales bacterium | reverse complement strand
AGGCGGTGTAATCAAGCTTTCCGTTTTCATACATCTCAGTGAGTACAATTTTCAGGTCGCCCATGCTGTAAAGTTTTCGCATCTCGAAAGGGTGCCAAGTGTTGGCCGCCATGGTATCGGTTGTTCCGCCCAACATTGACATCGAAATCAGCGCCTCAGGGGTGTTGATGCTTAACTGACCTCCTTTATAAGAAAGTTTGATGTTGTTATCAGAAAACGTCTGATCGAAAACAAAGTTATACTGCATAAATTGTCTTTGATCGCCTTGCTTAACAATGAGGTTGTTACGCCCGCTGTTGGCATCGGAAACCACCATAATCACGTAGGGTGAGCCTTCGCCGGCTTGTCCTTTCACCAACACTTCTTGAGCATTGTTGATGTAACGCAACGATTTGAAACTAATTTTTTTGTCGTTGATTGAAATCTTGTCTTTGTAAGCTTTTTCGGAAAGACCCGACATGATGACCGCCTGATCGCTATACACCTGAGTGCTGCCATCGCTTACTTCTGTCATCACAAAAGCCCTTTCGGAAAGCATGGTGTTTTCGGTATCACCTTCACGGATGCTCATAATGCCCTCATAGCCAATGAATCTGGTGATGCCCGATCCTAAAAGGATGACCGCAAATGAAATGTGGAAGGTGAAAAGCACTAATTTTTCTTTTCGCCACATTTTATATTTAAAAATGTTGCCAATGAGGTTGACACATAAAACGACCAACATGACCTCAAACCAAGTGGCGTTATATACTACCGCTTTGGCCCCTTCGGTGCCGAAGTCGTTTTCAATAAAAGTGGCTACACCGATTGATACTGCAAAGGCAAGAACCAAT
The DNA here is from genome assembly GCA_020853175.1 of Bacteroidales bacterium. Classification (GTDB taxonomy): domain Bacteria; phylum Bacteroidota; class Bacteroidia; order Bacteroidales; family F082; genus JALNZU01. Next base: position 2,178 of record JADYZK010000495.1, on the reverse strand, counting down.
AGGCCCATCAACTCCATTGAGATAAGCGTGTTAAATATTTTCTTCATAATGAGTGTTAGGTAGATGATATTTCATAAGACATTGAAAAACTGTTCAAAAATAATCAAAAGGCCATATCGAAGCGGCTGAGCGCACGCTTGTCCGCCCAAATCCCGTGTTAAAAATACTTAAATGGATTTTTTGAAACGCCAAAGCATCCGTTTGTTGGGAATGGTTAATTGGATGGCTTGACCTCTAAGTCAAACCAGCTGAACCCAATAGAATAAAAAAGGTAATTGTTGCCGGTTCAAAGTCCGAAGCAGCAGATGGATGGTAAAAAAGTGGCGTTTATTTGTCGCGTATGATCACATCAATGGCACCTACGCCAAATTTACTCATGCTGGCCATTCGGTTATTGACGCCTTCAAAGTTTTCAAGTGCTTTAATGATAGCGTTTTTAAGCACTCCATTGCCAACGCCGTGGATAAAAGTGACCAGATCGTACTCGTTTTTTATCGCGCTGTGAAGTGTTTTTTGGAAATAATCCAGTTGAATGTTGAACATATCATGGCTCGAGAGGCCTGCTATATTGTCCACCAATTCACCAATGTGAAGGTCAACCACAGCCACACCATTGCTTTTTCTGTGATTGTCAATAAGTGCTTTTTCCTTTACGATTTTGGGCTGAGGTGCATCAATCACAGTATCATACTTAGAGGGTTGTGACGAAAAAGAATCGGCCTTAAGATTGGAAAGTTGCTGCAAATGAACCAAGATGGCTTTATCGCCGAGCACATGCGTCATTACATAACTGCCTTCTTTGTAAAACCTGTTGGGTTTCAAATCGAAAGCAGCATGAAGCGGGAGATAGAGGTTTGTGTTTTCATCAGCCAAAAGAATGCCTTGTACAACGCCCTTGCACCAGTCATTGATGTCGTCGCGCGAAATGGTTTCTATATCAATTTTTGAGTAGGGTTTTAAAAGGCCGTGATCTGCATTGGTCAAGCGTCCGTTAGCCATCAGGTGGAGGCTGAAGTAAGCCGAAAAAGGACTGTTGTTGATGAACACCACATCCATCAAACCGGTGAGCAACCATTGTTGTTCGTGAGGAACAAAAGCAAGATAGAAACCTTCCGGCTCGGGGTCTTTGGCAAACCTGCGAAGACCGTCTCTTCTTCTTTCTTCAGCTTGTATTTCAGTGTGCTGGGCTTGAGTTCTGAGTTCTTTTTGGAGCACTTCCTGCGCCGAGGTGGCGCGGCTTTCTGCTTCAGCCGGAATCAGGTCTGAAATCATCACCGGAATCTCAAATCCGTCTTCAATGGCCACCATTACCATCTTGCTGTCGGTAATTTTTGCAACTATGCCTCCTCCAACGTCGTTGAGGAACCTCACTTTATCGCCTATATTGAATTTTTTCATGCTTCGATTTTTTTGAGCGGCAAAGGTAATTGAATTGTGCTTGACCGAATGGTTTAGATGTAAGGGAGCTGCAAAATGAATTAAAAAAGCCTATTGTGAAATGATCACTTTCTGTTGGAAATTCACGCCATCTCCCCCTACTTTAAGAATGTATAAACCATTCTCAATATGTTGAAAATCAAGTTCTTCCTTGTTATTGAAATCCATTGTACGCGACTCTAAAAGCAGTCCTGTCAATGTAAAAAGTTGGATCTGAAGTGATGAAAGCGAGGTGTTAGGCCGGCTCAACACAATTTTTCCCGTACTCGGATTGGGAGCAAGCTTCCATGAGTTGGTGCTGGTATCCTCTTTAATATCAACGTAATATGTAGTAAAAAATAAAGGCTCCGACCAGGTGCTCAACGCATCTTCAAGGCAATGCGCCTGTACGTAAGCCACATAACTGGTATTGGGCGAAAGGTTGGTTAGCGCGATGCTGTTTTGTGTGGTTTCAACCCAAGTGCCTTCGCCCGAAAGTGTATCGCCTAAGGCGATACCCCACAAACAATTCCATTGGTTGATAGTGACGGGTGACACCCAAGTAAAAGCTGCCGTTGAATCACTTAAATCGTTCAACAATAGATTGATAGGCGTAGGGCAGGAGGCAATTTCTTGAAAAAAGGCCATTAAATCCCTGTTGTTAACTGCCGTAAAGCTGTAATTTGGAAGAAAAGAAACCGTCTGGCCGGCTTCCGTCCAAGCCACAAATTCATATTCTTCAAAAGCTTGGGCGGTGAGGTT
>JADYZK010000494.1 GCA_020853175.1 Bacteroidales bacterium | reverse complement strand
TTCCGTAATAGTGATGGAGTAGTGCCTTGTTTAAAAGTTTAACAGCCCTTGGGTGAGCGAAATCAACAGATTCTTCACCGTTTCTGCTGCTGATAATATATTTTTTTAACTCCGGCACAGCAGAGACCAATGCTGGCAAATCATACCGCTTGCGGTTTTTGTTTCGAGGATGCAGCCTTGTTTTTTCTTGTTGATTTTTTTCTGAATCCATGATTTACTTTGGTTTGCCTATTCTACTTTTAAAAGTACCGCTAAAAGCACCATCTTTCTTCATGTGAATTTCATGCGAATATGTTTTGGGCTGAATTACAAATACGTTCCTACCGATAAATGTACATCTGTTGTTCGCTAATTTGAACTCAACGATTAGCAATGCATAGATAATAAACAAGTTGTATTCTATTCGCTGCAGCATGGGTTATGCTCGAGCAGTTGGTCTCAGCTTCTCAGGTCGCATGATAAATTAGATTCTTCAAAACGACAAGGTTGAACGATAATGGCTAAATTTGCAACATATCTAAGGAGTATCTAAATGTTGGCGCTGATCCAATCCTATTTTTCGCTTTTAATGCTTTTTGGTGCGTCGCAGGCTGTGACAGGTATTTACCTTTTAATGAAGGACAAAAGTAGGCCATTCTCAAACAATTTGCTTGCACTGTTGCTTTTTGCATGGGGCTTTTCATGTTATTGGTTTTTTGGTTTCATTCACCAAGGCCCTTATTTTAGTGTTTCAGTTACTACTTTTATCGGGCCAATGCTTTCGCTTACGCTGTTTCCTCCGGTTTTTCTATATGTGAAATACCTGTTTTACGAGCATGAGGGCTTCCAAAAAAGAGATCATCTGCATTTTTTGCCGATCTATCTTTATCTGGGTTTTACATTGTACCTTTATTTTGACAGCCATTTTTCTATCAGCGTGATGAGGCATCACGAGTGGTATCAGACGCGGGCGATAGCGTGTTCTTATTTTGCCACACTGCAAGGACCATTTTATTTTATAAAAACCAATCACATTTTGAAGCTTCGACAGCGGATGCTCAAACAGCATTATTCTGAAATAGAAAGCCGTAAGCTGGAATGGTTCCAAATCATCAACTACAGCTTTGCGTTGGTTTTTGTGATTGGTGGCTTATCAACAATATTTAAAATCGCCTATCTTGATCCGTATTTGCTGTATATGGCCTACCACGCCGTAATCGCGATCAGTTTGTTTTACATCACGCTAATGATTTATAAATATCCGATCGTTTTTACCCGATATCAGCCTGAGCCGGTCATCTACGTTGGAAATCCTTTGTCCATGCAATCAGAAGAAATACCAGCAAGTCCAATCATGCTGAATTCTATCAAGTATGACAGTGAAAAAGAAAATGAAATCATCGCCAAGCTTGAAAAAGTAATGAAAGATCAAAAGCTATATAAAAACCCAAACTTCAGCTTGAACGATTTGGCCGGAGCAATTTCTGAAAGCCGCAATGCCATTTCACATGCGCTCAATGCGAGCTTAAACAAAACTTTTTATAATTATGTCAACGAATTGCGCATTGAGGAGAGCAAGCGTTTGCTTTCTGATGAAAACTTGTTACACCTCACCATAGATGGCATTGCGGCTGAATCGGGTTTTAAAACCATGTCGGTCTTCTATAGGTTTTTTAAGGATGTTGAAAAAGTGACTCCTGCTGTTTACAGGAAACAATCAATTAATAGTTAATTATTGATAATCTGTCCTTTAATTAACGTACATATGTGTTTGGGACTGAAAGGAGGAATATAATTTGTATCTTTGAAATTAAACCAATTAGTTTGCAAACAAAATCATTTTACCATCAGTCTGTAATAGATTGACGGCAAACAAAACCGTAATAAAATCTATTTAAAATGAAAAAAACGTTTACAATTTTTCTGCTGAGCTTGTTGTTTACAGCATCGGGTTGGGCACAAACTGTTCATTCAGACACCAGAGGCTTACTGCAACCCTTTAAAGATGGCGCTGAGCAACATGCTGCTTTTGAGCTGCAAAATATGGTTGGTTGGATCACACTCGACGTGGATGGACTCAACACTTCCGGTCCCTCATTTCACACTTTCCCGGGCAAAGGCGGCCCGATGGGTTTTATCACTTATACGCCTTCGCAAACCACACCGGCCAACGCGATTGACGGTTATGCTCCCTTTGCAGGCGAGAAATATTTTATGAGTATTTCATCTTGGGATGGGCCGGTAAACGACTGGCTGATATCCAATGAATTAGCGAGCCATCCGGGCGGGGTTTTCTCATTTTATGCTAAAAGTTCCTTTGACTATGCTGGTGACGATAAGTTTAAAGTCGGCTATTCAACCACAGGAACAAATCCGGCAGATTTCATTCTCTTCAACAATGGTAACCCCATTACACCTTCGACCGCGTGGGCCAGATTTGAATACATCATTCCTGCCGGTGCCAAACATTTGGCCATCAATTGCGTATCAGAAGCAGTGGCGATGCTGGTGGACGACATCCAGTTTGTGCATAATGTTGCCCCTCAAGCGCCCGGCTCAATCACCGGCTTC
>JADYZK010000493.1 GCA_020853175.1 Bacteroidales bacterium | reverse complement strand
AGCCCAGTTGGCTGCTGACAATTTAAATCCTAAGCCTGCTTCGAGGGAAGCAATTTTCCAGAAAATTCCATCATTGTCACCACCACCAGCAAGTTTGTGCATAATAGCTTCGGCGTTTTCACCTGGTGTAGCCCAGCCATAAGCGGTAGCGTCACCTACGAGGAACATGGCTTCAGGATAGGTTGGAAGTGGTTCAGCGTCACCAGTTTTTACTTGTGTTGCAGATAAACCTTTTCCAAGGTCATAGGTTAATTTTAGAGTATAAATTGCGTATTCGGTATTGGCAATATCTCCACCACCGGGAACAAGAGCATTCAGCGTGCCTCCAAAGTTGGTGTTAACTTTTACAGTACTATCAGCACTAATATGGATTTTCCAGCCGTTGTTGTAACGGAATTTGAAAATATCAGGTTTAAGTGTGAGTTCTGTGGTTATAAACTCCATTTTGTTCAGATCGAAAGTAGCAGGCATTTCTGTACTTCCACCCCAACCTAGTGGAGTTGCGCCGCCAATAACACCCCATTCGGCTTTGGCAACAACAACTTTACCTAGCTCTGTGTCATATACAACATGGTATAAACCATCTTCTGCAACTGTGAATTTGGTTGCAGTTTCGGCGATTGAACCACGGCTAAATTTACCTGTTTTTGGTTCATCTACTCCAAAAGTTGTTACCACTGCAAAGTCAGCACCCGGGCCGTAAGTAGTTTTGGTTGAACCGGCAACTTTTACGATGTTGAAACCATCGGCACCTGCTTTAACAGGAATAAAAAGTTCAAGAAGAGCTGCGCGATCTGATTGATCAACTTCGTTTTTGGTTGATTTCATTAGGCCTTTTTCGTTAAGATCAACGAGGGCTGTTCCAGCACCTGTAACATAGATACCATCAAGTACAATTTCCGGATCTGGTGTAGGATCAACAGGATCATCTTTTTTGCAAGATGAAACAACAATTGTTAAAGCAATTAGCACCAACCACATTGGTTTAAGTGCTCCTAAAAAACTGTTTTTTTTCATAGTATAAAAATTAAGTTAGTGAATAAAAAAGTTTAAAAAATATTAATTAGCTAAATTTGGATTGGCATCAATGGCCCATTTTGGGATAGGGAAGGTGCTGCGTGAGGCATCGCTTACTGGTTTTTCCCACCAGGACTGACCCCATGTTCCATATCTGATTTGGTCTTGACGGCGATGACCTTCAAGCCAAAGCTCACGACCGCGTTCATCATACACTTGAGTTAACGTGGCATTGGTGTATCCGGCAACGCCGGCCCTTTGACGAATTGGATTGATCCATGCATCGCCGTTTCTACCCATTCTGACTTCAAGCTCTGCTTTGAGCAAATAGAAATCGGAAAGACGGAAAAGAGGGAAGTTGTTGCTAAGATTTTCTTTGGCACCAAGTTTAATTTCATATTTTCCAGCTCTGGCGCCTGTAGTTCTTATTTGTGCGGGAGTATATTCACCTTCTTGCATCACCAAGGCCGGTAAAATCGGATTGATGTTAAGGGGTTCATTGGTGATACTTTCAATGATTGGCTGGCCTCCGCTAGTAAGCTGAGGGCCATAAATGAACCATTTCTCTTTGCGTATATCAGCATCTTCATACTTTTCAAAAAATGTTGGTACAACAGCATAGCCATTCCATGGGCCCACAGGCATATCATAAGTTAAGTTGCTTTGGTAGTGTAAGGTTCGCATGTGGATGCGAAATCCTGTGAAATTATCTTCGTCATAGGGAATACTGAAAATGATTTCACTCGACTTGTCATTGTTGGTAACAAAAGGTGCTGAAACATCAGCTTCGAGTGAATAAGGACCAGCAATAATGCTATCGCAATACATTTCGGCTTTTTCCCACTGGGGAGCGCCAGTGTAAACTTCGGCATTGACGTAGAGTTTAGCTAACAAAGCATAGCCCATGTAACGGGTGGCCAACAACTTATTATCAATGGCTTTCAAATGTGGAAGGTTACGCTCAACGGTTGAAACCAGACTATCGTAAATAGTTTTACGAGAAACCTTTGTAGGAAGGAAATCAGAGGGTAAATTAGCTGTTGTCAGGTAAGGTGCATCACCATAATTATCCATCAAAAGATAATAGTAAAAGGATCTCATTACTTCGACTTCGCCAATTTTTGCTCTGATGGCATCATTTTGTTCAAGTCCCCTCAACATATCAATAATTTGATTGGAGGAAGTAATTCCTTCCCAAAAAGTACCCCACATACGGTTCACTCCTTCGCTGTCATTGGACCAAGTGTGGGTGTGTATATCTGTCCATTTGCCACCATCAAACCAGTCGGAACCGCGCGTTGGAGCGCAGAAACCATCGGAGCTGATTTCTTGTGCCAAGAACCACCAGCCGTTATCATCGGCTAAATTTTGGAGTCTTTTGTAAGCATCAACACTTAAGTTGGCTACCTGATCGGCATTTTCGGGATATTCGCTGCCCGGAATCTTGTCATACATTACCTCGTCAAGCTTGGTACAGCTGGAGACAACGATGAAAAGAATAAAAAATAGGATATATAGTTTTTTCATCTCTTTAAAATTTAAAAGCTTGCATTAATACCAATTGACAATGATCGTGTTTTAGGATATACGTTGTATTGATCAATACCGTACGCTGTTCCATCCATAGTGGTTTCAGGGTCAATACCGGAGTATCCTGTTATTGTAAACAGGTTACTTGCTACAACATATACTTTTAAACTGCTGAGCCAATCAATCTTTTTTGTGTTGATGGAGTAAGATAAAGTTACATAGTCGAGGCGAAGGAAAGATGCATCCTCGAGATAGATGTCGGCAATGGTTGGACCTGTTTCTGTTCGGCCTTCTTCATACCAGTCTATCGCATCGGGCAACCCATTCAAAGAGGGCATATTGCCGGGGAAATCGAAGAATGATCTGGTGGCGTTATAAACTTTGTTCCCAATAAGTGAACGGAAAGCAAAGTCAAGGTTCCAGCTTTTGAAAAAAGTCAAACTGTTGGACCAGCCCAATTCGATATCAGGATTCGCAGTACCTGCAAAATAACGCTTGGCATCAGAAAGTTTATTGGTAAAACCACCTGTTTTACTTTCGTAGATAAACTCACCATTTTTTATCCCAATATATTTAGGTAAATAGAATGATCCTACTTCCTGACCAACGGCGATACCTACCAGGTAATATTCCTCGCCCACCATACCGCGTCCAGAGATGAAACCTTGTTTTCTAATCCCTTCACTGTCAGTAGTAAAGCGACCCAAATCAGTAAACTCAGATTTATTATGTGCTACAACGAGGCTAGTTTTCCAGTCGAAATTCTTTGAGTTTACAACAAAAGCTTGGGTATAAAGCTCAATCCCTTTGTTGGTGATGGCACCAGAGTTAGCAAATGTTCTGCTGGCCAAGTTTGGCGGAACCGGCACATCATAGGCGCCCAATAAATTGGTGGTATTCTTGCTGTACACTTCGAGTGATCCGCTTACACGGCTATTGAACATAGCAAAGTCAATTCCCACATTGATTTCCGAAGTACGTTCCCATTTCAAATCGGGGTTGGCGTTCCAAGCCGGTTGAAAAGAAACCACTTGCTGACCGGTCTCAGGATTGGTAACCAAACCACTGGGTGACCAAGCAACTTGGCTAAGGTAGGAGCTAAAGGCTTGATTTCCGGAAACACCATAACTGGCTCTTAATTTCATTTGATCTAACCAATTGATGTTAGACATGAATGCCTCGTTGTGCATGTTCCAACCGATAGCGGCTGTTGGAAACCAACCCCACTTATTATTTTCACCAAATTTTGTTGATCCGTCTCTTCTGATCGAACCTGATAAATAATAGGTAGAGTTAAAATTATACTGCACCCTGGTGAATAAACCAATCAACTTTGACATTCCACGGTAAGAAGTAACATCGCCCCATTTAACATCTACCAATGATTGGAGATTGTCGCCTCCCATACTGGGCGATTGCGAGTTAGCTGCCTGAGCCGAAAAACCATCGTACCCTTCTTCCTGCCAGCTATGCCCAGCAATGATGTCAACATTATGAAAATCACCAAAAGTTTTCACATAATTTAATGTGGATTCAATAATTTTCTTGTAATTGTTGGAGTAATAACGATTGGCGGACCCATTGTCAGCTGAGGCAAAAACGCCGGTAGGTCTAAAATAGGTTCCTTCGTGGTCATTTCTAATGTAACTTGCACTTACACTTGCATTCAACCCTTTCAATAGTTCGAGATCTGCTCTAAAGTTTCCTAAATACCTTTTGGCATCGCGGTTATTGGTGATCAAATCAATGATGGCCAATGGATTTTCATAATTAAATTCACGTTGTGTTTTATCAAAACCACCAGCTGCATTGTAAACAGGATCAGTAGGGTTTCGTGAAATGGCTTGGTAAATGATATCTTCTTTTCCCCAACCACCATAGTTTTCATAATCATTGTTTTCAAAGGAAGTAGAAAGATTTCCAGATAAGGTTAAACGATCATTAAACGCCTTGTGGCTCATGTTCACCTTGGCAGTTACCCTATCTTTTTCTGTACCTTTCATTACTCCTTGCCATTGGGCGCGGGCGATAGATCCATAATAAGCACTCTGGTCATCGCCTCCGCTGAAATTCAAGTGGGTTTCGTTATTCACGCCAACCCTATAGATTTCTTTTTGCCAATCGGTGTTGGCACCACCATCAGTAAAGATACTGTCAACAGTCCAATTGGGATGGTCAACCAAAGCAGCTTGCAATTTTGTTTCAGCAAAACCTCTCAACTCATCAGCTGTCATCACATCAAGGGTATTTGCAACCCGATCAAATGTTGTTCGGTGACTTATTTCGACTTTTGAAGCAGATTTCTTTCCTTTAATTTGTGAAATACTTCCTTTTTTAGTGGTGATAATGATAACTCCATTTGCACCTTGCGACCCGTAGATAGCAGTTGAGGCAGCATCTTTCAAAATATTGTAGCTTTCCACATCTTCGGGTGCAATGCTTGTAGGATCGGCATTTGGCACGCCATCAATCACATACAATGGTGATGTGCTGGCTTCATATCCTGATGCACCTCTGATTCTAACAGAAAAACCAGAGTTTGGGTCACCTCCTTTTTTGGTGATGAGTACGCCGGCAGCTTTTCCTTGCAATCCTTGAATAGCATCGGTTAAAGAACCCTGGTTGAGCTCATCGGCGGTGATGTGTGAAATAGCACCGGTTTTATCGCTTTTCTTCTGAATTCCATAACCGATAACTACGGTTTCTTCCAAAACAACAGCATCAACATCTAGCATAAAGTTAACGGTGAGCGTTTGGTTGGCAGCAAGGGTAATGACTTGGCTAGAAGGCAAATAGCCAACAAAACTAGCTTCAATAGTTGCTGTTCCCGCGGGAACGTTAGTGAGGGTAAACAGCCCATCAAAGTCGGTAGAGGCGCCGATTAAAGTGCCTTTGAGCAAGACGTTAGCACCTGGCAATGTTTCGCCGGTACTCTTGTCTGTTACAATTCCTTTGACAGTGCCTGTTTGTCCATTAGCATAGGCTGAAATAATCAACCCCAATAAAATGGGCAAAAGCTGCCTAAAAATTCGATTCATAAGCGTTTTTTTTGTGTTAGTGATTGAGTGATGAAATTTTAACAATGTTAGTTGCTTAACATCATGATAAAAATTAGGTTTCAACAAAGATATAGAAACTTTATATTATGGTGTGTTTTATGTGTTAATTGATAGTGAATTGAACCGCAAACGATTGAAATAAAAAAAATTATTGAGCAACGAATTTACAAAACGCATAATTGTTGTATCTTTATCCAATTATTTAACATCATTTTCAACGTAAACAACAGGGTAATCAAACAAAAATGAAGCGTCAGATCACCATCAAAGACATTGCCACAAAGTTAGGGTTATCAACCTCTACCGTATCGCGGGCCTTGAAGGACCACCCTGACATTAGTCCTAAAACACGCACAGCCGTTAAAGAACTTGCTGGATTGTTGGGCTACAGACCCAACCGCATTGCCCTCAATTTACGCAACAACAGCACCCGCACCATTGGTCTTATCATTCCCGAGATCGAACATTATTTCTTTTCGGCCATCATCAATGGCATCGAAGAAATCGCTTACAAAAATGATTATAGCGTGATGGTGTTCCAGTCGAACGAATCCTACAAGCGTGAAGTAATTAACACTCAAGCCGTTTTGACCAATCGAGTGGATGGTGTTTTGGTATCATTTTCAAAAGAAACGAGTGATTTTTCGCATTTTCAAAAGTTAATTGACAACGAAATACCTGTTGTTTTTTTTGACCGCACCACCGAGGAGCTTCCTGCCGACCAAGTGGTAGCCGATGATTATCAAGGTGCCTTTATTGCCGTGAACCACCTTATTGAAAGAGGCTGCAAGCGGATTGCACATTTTGCTGCACCTCAAAATCTTCAAATTGGTAAAAGTAGGCTTTCGGGCTACCACGATGCTTTGTTGAAACACAACATCCACTTTCAGCACGATCTTGTACATTTGGCCGACACCTACGAAATAGCCAAAAAAACAGCTCATGATATTTTAAGAAGACCTGAGGCCCCTGATGGTTTTTTTGCCGTAAACGATATGTCAGCCATTGCCATTATTAAGGCAGCCCGCGAACTGGGTAAACGAGTGCCTCAAGATGTGAAAGTAGTTGGATTTGAAAATAGTAAGTCGTCAGCCATTTGCGACCCGGAACTCACTACAATTGATCAATTTGGTTTCGAATTAGGTCGCGAAGCGTGTATTATGCTGCTAAAAAGACTAAAAGAGGGTGATGATGTGGAGTTTAAGCCCATTAAAAAGGTGATTAAAACCAAGTTAGTGATCAGAAGCTCGACCTAAACTTGCTTTAATTCAATAGTAGGATCCCAAAATTTTTCTTTAAAATTCATTATTTGATCGTTTTCAACGACGAAACCTTCGCTTTCGAGCAATTGTTTCATCACATCGCGACCTCCAAAATGTGCTTTTCCGGTTAGGATTCCATTTCTATTTACAACGCGATGTGCGGGAATGGCTTTTTCGTTCATGTGCGATTGGTTCATGGCCCAACCCACCATCCGTGAGGATTGTTTGGTTCCAAGATAGGCCGCGATAGCCCCATAAGAAGTGATGCGGCCGCGGGGAATCAGCACGACAACTTGGTAAACTTTCTGAAAAAATCCTATTTCCTCACTCATTGTCCAATCCAAAGCGGATGTACTTGATCGTTAAACCTTGCGCAAGCCAAATTTGCTCATAAAAGGTACGAATGCTTTTTACTTCGAGCTCTTCATCCGTTGCATATAAATCGTTGGAATGGTAATGGAGGGGAAGGTGGTGTTCATCAATTACTTCGAGCGTGAAATCGTAGAGCAAAATGCTGTCGGTTTTTAAATGGATGATGCCGTCTTTTTTTAGGATGTCGCTGTAACGTTCAAGAAATTGAGGTGAGGTGAGCCGTTTTTTGGAGCGCGAAAGTCGGGGTTGCGGGTCGGGAAAGGTGATCCAAATTTCCGAGATTTCATCTTCAGCGAAGAAATAGTTGATATGATCAATTTTGGTGCGTACAAAGGCCACATTGGTCAAGCCTTTTTCGCGCGCCATTGTCAAACCTTTCCAGAGGCGTGCACCTTTAATGTCGAAACCAATGAAATTTTTTTCGGGATAGCGTTCGGCAAGTCCGATTGTATATTCACCTTTTCCGCATCCCAGCTCCAGCACGATAGGATTGTCGTTCTTAAAAAAACTGCTGTTCCAAGTGCCTTTGTGTTCAAAGGGTAAATGAATGAGCTGCTCGAAATTGTATTGAAATAAGTTATTAAAGGTCAGGTTTTCTTCGAAACGCTGTAGTTTGTTTTTTGATCCCACTCCGAATAAAGTATGTTGCCGTTAGAGGACAAGCAGCCAAGCTTGCCTGTTTTCGTTGTTTTTTACTGCTTCAAGCTGTTGTAATGCCGTAGTTT
>JADYZK010000492.1 GCA_020853175.1 Bacteroidales bacterium | reverse complement strand
GTGTAGCTTCTGTTTCGGTTGTGGCATCAACTGTAGCATTTTCATCGCTTTCAGTAGTTTTTGCATCTGCAACAGCTTCATCTCCCGAAGTTTGATCCGCCAAGCGGGCATTGGCTTCATCAAAGAAGGTGTAAATATCACTAAAGTTATAGGTTTCCCAAAACTCTAACTGGGCGGTTCCTTGCAGAAGATTGCGCACGCGTTTGGGGTCTTTGATACCGGGTAACTCCACAAGAATACGTCCTGAGGTGGCCAACTTCTGTATGTTGGGCTGGGTAACACCAAAACGGTCAATACGGGTGCGAAGAATCTGGAATGAGCGGTCAATGGCGCCTTCTGATTCGGTGCGAATCACATCCAGCACCTCTGCATTGGTTGAATTGGTGGTGATTCCTTTGTCTTTAAACTCATACAAAAAGATCGAAGCCAATTGTGCATTGGGATCAACTTCTGAAAATGATTCACCGAAAAGGGTTACAAAATCTTTTTGACTGTTTTGCTGTTTTTTTCCAGCCAACTCCATTGCCTGACGAAAAGTAGGATCTTGGCTATTGGCCGATAAGGCATTAATGATGTCGCGAACAGAAACTTCAAGAACAACGTTCATCCCTCCTTTAAGGTCGAGTCCAAGGTTTATTTCACGCTCTTTCACCTTACTATAAGTGTACTTATCAATGAGGATGTTATAAACAACCTGATTTTCCATTGAATCGAGATAGTAGGTTTCACGTGCTTCTACGATTGAGTCGAGCAAGTGATTAAAAGCCACTTGGTCACCTTTTGAAAGTTCTGTTGCAAGCGTTTGTGCGACCGCACTGTTTGCATATTTCGCGGCTTTACGCTCTACCCTTCCGGACACAAATGTGAACGATAACTGATAGAGCGAAACGATGGCCAGAGCGATTGCAAAGACTTTTATAGCTCCTTTGTTCTGCATTTCTGAATGTGATTAAATTACTTAATTCTAGTGTTGACATTTTTTTTGAGGGTGCAAAATTAGAATAATATTTGACAACTGCCAATATTTCAGCGATTAAATGAAGCACCGCCCAACGGGATTATCTTGGCTCCTGCTTTTGCATTTCAAAAGCTAAAATAGAGCATCAAGCATTTTTTGTTAACGCCGACAAACAAGAGCAAAATCAGTTTGAAACACAGCCATTAAAAATTCCATAACAAACCTTTTCGTACCTTTTGATCTTAATTGAGGCAAAATCAACTAAATTATTTAGAATGATTCCATGAAATGATTTACTTTTGCAACATTCAAATTCACTTAAAATCATAGATAAAATGAAAAAAACATTCTTTTATGCTTTGATGATTGGCGGCATAGCTGCCCTTCAAAGCTGCGGCGGAAGCACCGAAACAAAAACTGAAGCACCTGCGCAAGCAGAGGTAAAGACTGAAACAGCTGCTGTTCAGGAAGAACCTTTTGCTGAAGGAAAGAAAATTTATATGGAAAAATGTATCGTGTGTCATCAAGCCAATGGCGAAGGCATTGTTGGTGCTTTTCCTCCTTTGAAAAACTCCGATTATTTGCTTGCTGACAAAGTGAGAGCTGTGGCACAAACATTGAACGGTTCGAACGAGCAATTGGTAGTTAACGGCGTAACCTATACCGCGCCCATGCCTCCACAAGTAGATACCAAAGAAGAAGCTGTTGCTGTTATCAACTATGTTTTAAACTCTTTCGGAAATAACGGTGGAACCGTTACCCTCGAAGAGGTAAAAGACGTTGTTATCAACCCTAGATAGTTGACTATGACAAAGAAAAAGTTAGTTTTCAGTGCGTTACTTAGCCTGCTCGTTGGTGTAATGCTTTCATGCGGCAGTCCGGCTTCGCAAGAAAAAGTAGCCGACACAACCGAAGAAACGAGCGAAGTGCTTCCTTCAACAGGTAGTTTTGGCGACCCCATTGTAAAAGAAGGAACAGTACCCGTTACCGAAATTGCATCCTTAATCAATAGCGATGAATCCATTCCGGTAAAAGTTAGCGGAACCATTCTTGAAGTTTGCCAACACACCGGTTGCTGGTTGACTTTCGATTTAGGAAATGGTGAAAACATCATGGTAAACATGAAAGACCACGTGTTTTATGTACCCAAAGATGCTGCCGGAAAAACCGCTTTCGTTGAAGGTACTGCAACACGTGAGCTGATTGCGGTGGATATGCTGAAGCATTACGCCGAAGATGCCGGCCGCAGTCAGGAATACATTGACAGCATTACCCAAGACGCGTGGCAATACACCATCGAGGCAAAGGGAGTGATTATTGAAGAATAACGACACCTTATATATATGTAAAAAATCCGCTGTTTAGCGGATTTTTTTGTTTTTAAAAGTGTCGTTATCGCAACTTAACCACCGTTCCGGCCGGTAAAACAACACCTGCTTTCCAGTGGTTTATTTTCTCGAGGCGGCTCAGCCTCACGCCATAAAGTTGCGATATATCACGTAAGTTTTCACCTTTCTGCATCAAATGTGTTTCAAATTGTTTCGATTTGCGTCCTTTCTTTTCAACATAAACAACTTCGCCTGCGTGGAGTGAGTCATCGTCTTGCAGTTCGTTGTATTTAATCAGTTGCCAACTGAAAACATTCAGCTCTTTGGCCAAAAGGTCAATTCTGTCGCCTTCTTTTGCAAAGATGAGCTTGGTGTGGTTGTTGGAATGAAGGTATCTGCCAGATTTAGTTTTTCCTACGACTTCAAATTCCGAAGGCGAAGGTGTATTTTCTTGTTTCGCAACGGCAACAGCAATCGGTTTCGAGGGTTTCAAGCCCATAGCCAAAGAATCGAAACGATACAGTTGGTGCCTTTCGATTAAACGGGTAAGCAGTTGCGGATACATGGGATTGGTGGCATAGCCGGCCTTGCTCAAACCTTTTGCCCACGCTTGGTAATCCATCAGGTTGAGTTCAAACAAAAAACTGTATCGTGGTCTTTGGGTTAAAAACAGCGAATGATCACGGTACGAATCGTCGGGGTTTTTGTAGGATCTAAAACATTCGTTTTTTTCGTCATCATCCATAAAAAAAGTTTTTCCCGACCATTCTTTATGGCACTTAATACCGAAATGATTGTTGGCCTGCGTTGCCAATTTGCTGTTGCCATTCCCCGATTCGAGCAAACCTTGCGCCAAAGTGATGGATGCCGGAATTTTAAAATCGCGCATTTTTTCCATGGCTACAGGACTAAATCTCAAGATGTAATCGTCGGCACTTGATTTGTTTTGACCCATAAGCGTCTCAAAACAAAGTCCTAAAACCAACACAAAAAGGAAATGTTTACGTGTCTTCAATGCTTTTTTATGTTTCTCAGGCCTCAAAAGTACCAAAGATGTAGGTTACAAACGCAATGCCATGCGGTTTTTGCTTACAATGGATTGTTATTATCTTGCAAACCGGCCCTCATGCTGATGCTGCTATATTTTGAGGAGCATTTGAAATTTTCAACCGTGTTGGGAATTATTGAGATAGGTTTTGCTGCTCCGCAAAAAAAAAGATTTTGAGCTTGATGGTCTTCAAACCAAGAAACACACGACATAACTGCAAGTTTTTCCTAATTTTACACTTTAAATTTAAACGATGGACATCATCAAAAAATATTTCGCGGAAATTCCTGCCCGTCAACTCGAACAATTAGAGGCCATGCTGCCCTTTTATGAAGAGTGGAACAGTAAAATCAATCTGGTTTCAAGAAAAGACATGGAACATTTTTTTGAGCACCACGTCCTACACAGCTTGGCCATTGCCAAATATGTTCGCTTTGTGCCGCAAACAAAAATAATGGATGTGGGCACAGGCGGTGGTTTTCCGGGGATTCCTTTAGCGATACTTTTTCCTGATTCACAATTTTTGTTGGTTGACAGCATCGGGAAAAAAATTATGGTGGTCAACACAGCCATCGAACATTTGGGTTTACAGAATGCCGCTGCTATTCAGCAAAGGGCCGAAGAAGTAAAAGAAAAATTCGATTTTATTGTCAGCCGTGCCGTTACCAACCTTCCCGAATTTGTGGGATGGGTGGGCAAATCGTTTCATGGACGCAGCCGCAACATCAAGCCCAATGGCATTATCTACCTTAAAGGAGGCGATTTGAAATCAGAATTATATGAACTCCCCAACAGATGGATTGCGCAGACAACACCACTTAACACCTGGTTTGACGAACCATTTTTCGAATCTAAGTCGTTGATCCACCTCTATTAGCAGAAATTGTTTTCGCGCAACGACACATTCAAAATCAAAAACAAGCGCTTAGTGGGCAAAAACAAAAAATGTTGAACAATTTCAAATTCACAATGCCCATGGCCTACAACCCATTTTTTTATACTTTAGCCGCTTGTTAAACCCAAATTACTAAATTTTTATGGAAAAAATTAAAACGTCCATGCGAGAATCAGCAACAGCCCGATGGTTTGCCTTGGCACTGATCTCAATCACCATGTTTTTTGCCTATTTCTTTGTT
>JADYZK010000491.1 GCA_020853175.1 Bacteroidales bacterium | reverse complement strand
GTCCCGCACGTGCGGGATGAATCCTTTAATCTTTGAATCCTTTAATCTTTGAATCCTTGAATCTTTGAATCCTTTAATCCCTGAATTGATTACTTTTGCAGCCTAAGGCAGGCCAAAGCTAAAACACAATTCACTGCTTTGAAAAGTTATGGCTCAAGTTGATCAGATTAAGGCACCTATAAAAGACGATCTCAAGCGATTTGAGAAGGTTTTTCGTGATGCCATGCGCTCGCGTATTCCGCTTTTGGATAAGGTGACGCAATACATCACCAAGTCGAAAGGCAAGCAAATGCGACCTATGTTCGTGTTGCTTTCGGCCCGTATTGCCGGTGAAATCAACGAAAGTACTTATCGTGCCGCCACCCTTATCGAACTTTTACACACGGCCACGCTTGTGCATGACGATGTGGTGGACGACAGCAACGAGCGACGTGGTTTCTTTTCCATCAATGCGTTGTGGAAAAACAAGATCGCAGTATTAGTGGGCGATTACCTCCTTTCGCAAGGGATGATGCTTTCGCTCGAAAACAATGATTTTGAGTTGTTGCGCATCGTTTCACGGGCAGTGAAAGAAATGAGCGAAGGAGAGTTGCTTCAGATTGAAAAAGCACGCCGATTGGATGTTGAAGAACAGGTTTATTTCGACATCATTCAAAAGAAAACAGCTTCTCTCATTGCCTCTTGCTGTGCAGTAGGTGCTGCCTCAGCAGGTGCTGACAAAGCCATGATTGAACGGATGCACAACTTTGGAACTTATGTGGGCATTGCGTTTCAGATCAAAGACGACATTTTCGATTTTGAAGATTCGCGACAAATTGGAAAACCCACCGGCATTGACATCAAAGAGCGCAAAATGACCCTTCCGCTCATCTATCTGCTCAACAACAGTGATAAGTTACAAAAACGAACCATTATCAATTTAGTGAAAAACCACCACGATAACCCCCTCAAGGTGAAAGAGGTGGTTGAAATGGTTCGCCGCTCAGGCGGACTGGAATATGCTGACAAAAAGATGCACGAGTACATTGATCTTGCGCTGCTTCAGCTCGAAGGTCTTCCACAAACTCCAGCGCTGGAGTCCCTGAAACTTTTGGTGGATTACAGCATTCATCGAAAAAAATAAGTTCACAACGCATTTTTTAAACGACAAGGCTGCTGCATGTGCCGCTTTTTGTTTCGGTTTTTGACTTTAATCTCCCTCCTTTTCGTAAATTCGTGCGAAAAAAAGGACAAGAAGTCAAGATATTTTTAATGAACGACTCAGTGGATTTGGCCCGAGATGTGTGCAAAAAACCCGATGGTTACGATCAGGATTTGTCACAAATGCTCAAAGATTTAATCACCAATGGCGTTGTAGTCAAAGTATGTGGAACCTGCATGGCACGCTGCGGGATATATAAAAATCATCCCTATTTCGATGGGGCAGAACAATCCACCATGGCGGCGCTGGCCGATTGGGTGATAGACAGCGATCAGGTGCTCACGTTTTAAATTAATTCAATTAATTTTACCTGCTTTTTCATTGATAGCACTTAGAGGATGCCTTTTTTCACTACAGTAAAATCATAAATGGATTTTTTATGTCAAAAACCTTTGGAGATAAAGTCATTGATTTCAACCTTGGTTTACATTATCGTGGACAACTGCCTGAAGGTTTTCAGGTGATTAATCCGTACATGGATAATCCGGAAACGAAGGAGGTGATGCGGCAGTTTTACCATAAATTTTATCACGATTCAAATCAACGAAAATTTATCATCGGCATTAACCCGAGCCGCCACGGAGCAGGGGTCACGGGTGTTCCGTTTACCGATACCAAACGGTTAGAAAGTGTTTGTGGCATCAAAATGAACTCGGCACATACGCACGAAGTTTCTTCTGTTTTTATGTATGATATGATGAGCGAATATGGTGGAGCAAGCGATTTTTACAAACAATTTTACATCAATTCGCCATTTCCTTTGGCCATTGTTCGACAAACAAAAGACGGCAAATGGTTGAATGCCAACTATTACGATGACCCCACTCTTTTTGAAATGGTGAAAGATTATATGATTTTAACCTTGAAAAAGCACATTGATTTGGGATTAGATACTTCGGAAGTTTTTGTGTTGGGAAAGAAAAATGCTATATTTCTACACAAGATAAACAAGCAAGAAAAGTTTTTTGGCAGTTTAAAAATCCTTGAACATCCGCGATACATCCAACAATATAAGTCAAAAGACAAGCAAATGTTTATTGAAAAGTACCTTTTAACCTTGAATAATTTCCAGTGAGCATCTGGAACTCATTGGATAGGAAATACTTCAGGCAGGCTTCGGAGGGTGGAAGAAAGTAAAAAAGCTGCTCAAAATGAACAGCTTTTTTTTGTGGGCCCACCAGGACTTGAACCTGGGACCTACTGATTATGAGTCAGTTGCTCTAACCAACTGAGCTATAGGCCCGACATTAGCATTTTTTAACAAGAAAAAATAAAAATGCTTTTGATTTAAGAGCGCAAAGTTACAACTTTGTATCGAAATTAAACAAGCAAAAAAATCATATTTAAAACAACGATGAAAAATATCCGCAATATAATTTTCGATTTTGGTGGGGTCATTCTCGATATTGATCCTGTTCAAACGCTTAACCAACTTAAAAGTCTTGGCGTTAAAGACCTCGACATTTTTCAATCGCCGGAGTTTCAGCATGAGGTGATGGGAAAGTTTGAACGTGGGGTGTTAACGCCCGAGGTTTTTCGCGATAAAGTAAGGTCTTTTATCGGCAACAGTCTTTGCGATCAAGATATTGACGACGCATGGAACGCCTTGTTGCTCGACATCCCCAAAGAGCGCATTGCGGTTTTAGAGGAGGTAAAAAAACACTATCCCATCTTTTTGTTGAGCAACTCCAACGAAATCCATTACGATATGTATTTGCGCGACCTTCAACTTAGGTTTGGATACCGCGAATTTGATCAGCTTTTCACAAAGGCATATTTCAGTTTTGATTTACACCTGAGCAAACCCGATCCTGAAATCTTCGAATTTGTGATGTACCAGCATAAATTAAATCCCGAGGAAACCCTCTTTATTGACGATACCGCTGAACATATTGAATCGGCCAAAAAGTTGGGCATACGAACCTATCATTTGCAGCAACCGGTTCGCGTGCGCGATTTGTTCACAAATGGCATCCTTCGGACAGATCTGACGATTCTTTAGCCTCAGAAACAGGTTCGATACCGTCAAACATTTCTGCAATTTCGCGCAATATCAAGTCCATTTCTTCGTAGAAGTTGGCCTGCATGATGCGAATACGGTAGGGCTTAAAGTTGGGATAGCTTTTGAAATAATCGCCCCAATGTTTGCGCATTTCCATCAAAGCTTGTCTTTCGCCTTTCCATTCAATTGATTTTTCCAAATGTATTCTGCTGATGCGCAACCGCTCATGAATATCAGGAAGTGGCGGCAGCACTCCATTTTGAAGGTATTGCTTCACCTCCCTGAACACCCAGGGGTTGCCGTAGCTTCCACGGGCAATCATCAAACCATCTACACCGTAATTGTCTCTGAAATGCTTGGCCGATGGGCCATCTACGACGTCACCATTGCCGAAGATGGGGATTTTCATCCGTTGATTTTTTTTCACTTCGCCAATCAGGGTCCAATCGGCGGGCACGCTCGAACGTGTGGTGCGTAACCTGCCATGGATGGTAAGCGCTTGTATTCCTACATCCTGAAGCCGCTCGGCAATTTCAACAATGTCTTTTCGATCTTCGTCGTAGCCCAAACGGGTTTTTACGGTAACGGGTGTTTTCACTGCTTTTACAACAGCTTCGGTCATGGCAACCATTTTGGGAATGTTGTTCATAATGCCCGAACCGGCACCTTTTGAGGCTACTTTTTTAACCGGACAGCCGTAGTTGATGTCAATGATGTCGGGCTGTGCTCTTTCGGCGTACTCGGCAGCTTTAATCATCGAATCAATGTCATGGCCGAAAATCTGAATTCCTATGGGGCGTTCAAAGTCGCTGAAATCTAACTTCTTCACACTTTTAGCAGCATCGCGTATCAATCCTTCCGATGAGATAAACTCGGTGTACATGATGTCGGCACCAAACATTTTGCATACATAACGAAAGGGTGGATCGCTCACGTCTTCCATGGGAGCCAACAGAATGGGGAAGTCTCCTACTTTTATTTTTCCTATTTGAATCAAGGTATTTTTCGTTTTAGTGAGATGTTTATCAAGCCCTCCGGCGTCAGAAGGTAGAAACGGCGGCAAAAATACTATTTTTGCAGTTCATTTTGTGGGTTCAATTACGATGATGAAATTACAGCCTTTGTTTAAGCATACCAGTTATGGTTTTCAGTTCTTTTTATTTTTGGGTTTATTGCTCTTTGGTCTCCTTTTCGGGATGCTTTTGGCCTTGCTTATTTTGCACTTTGCCTATGGGATGGAGCTTGGCGCAAGTGCCAATTTTTTGAGCGATAGTGAAAATCTAACCCCTGCGCGTATTATGCAGATGGCCTCGCAAGTGGGGTTGTTTTTATTTCCTCCTTTGATGTTGGCATGGGTAGTAAGCGAAAAACCCATGCGATTTTTAGGTATAACCCCCATTCGTAACCCTAAAATACTTCTTCCGGCTGTCCTGCTGATGTTCGCAAGTCTTCCGCTGGTGCATGGGCTTTCCGAATTGAACCATGCTATTCAACTTCCTGCCGCTCTCAGCGGATTGGAGGAGTGGATGAAGCTCAAAGAAACACAAGCCGAAGAAATGACCAAGTTTTTTTTAAGTGTTGATAGCTTAGCCGGCCTGGGCATCAACCTTGTGATGATCGCCCTGCTTCCGGCCATAGGGGAGGAGTTGGTGTTTAGATCGGTTTTGCAGCCTTATATGATGGTTTTTGTGCGCAACAAGCACATTGCCTTAGTGCTGACTGCTTTAATATTCAGCTTTATTCACTTTCAGTTTTATGGTTTGATTCCTCGTTTTGCTTTGGGATTGTTTTTAGGGTATTTCTACTATTGGTCCGGCAGCATTTTTGTTTCCATGCTCATGCACTTTGTCAACAATGGCGCGGCGGTGCTGGGTTTTTACTTGTATCACAATGGCTACACCAACACCTCCATGGAAGATATGGGTTCAACAACAAGTTTAGGCTATGTAGCGCTGAGTATAATTATAGTTATCGGCTTGATGTGGATTGGCTACAAGTTACGCAGCACAAAATAAAAAAACCCGAAAGCTACGGATAGCTTTCGGGCAATTATTTTATAGGCTGCTCAGGATTATTTTATTTTACCTGCAACGCCTTTCAAAGTGGAGTAGTTGATACGGAAGGCACCCGATTT
>JADYZK010000490.1 GCA_020853175.1 Bacteroidales bacterium | reverse complement strand
CTGACCAACCTTTTGGCCAAAGAAAAAGGTGTTTCAGTGGATATGGAAGGATTTACCCAACGCTTGGCTGAACAAAAAGACCGTTCGCGTAAAGCTGCTGAAACCGCTGCTGGCGACTGGGTGGTAGTGCATCCTCAAATAACGGCAACACAATTTATTGGCTATGAACACCTTCAAGCGCAAGCACAAATTGTGAAGTTTCGTGAAGTGATTTCTAAAAAGAAAAAATATTACGAAATTGTTCTCGATCAAACCCCTTTTTATGCCGAGGCAGGCGGGCAGGTAGGCGATACCGGCTGGTTGAAAAATGCCGACGAAAGTATCACAATTTATAACACCCTAAAGGACAATAACTTAATTGTTCACCTCACCGAAACCCTTCCTTTAAAGCCTGAGCTTACTTTCACCGCTCAGGTGGATGAAAAAAAGCGTCTTGCAACGGAGAATAATCACAGTGCTACTCACCTGATGCACGCCGCGTTACGCCAGGTTTTAGGTAACCACGTGGAACAAAAAGGGTCGCTGGTGGATCATGAACGTTTACGCTTTGATTTTAGCCATTTTGGCAAAATGAGCGCAGAAGAAATAAAGGCTGTAGAGCAACTCGTGAACCAAAAAATTCGCGAAAATATCCACCGAATGGTGCATAACGATGTTCCCGTTGAAGCTGCAAAAGACATGGGTGCTATGGCACTTTTTGGTGAAAAATATGGTGATTTTGTTCGCGTCATCGCCTTTGACTCTGCCTATTCTGTTGAGCTTTGCGGTGGCACACATACCGATTCGACAGGACGAATCGGCAGCTTCAGAATCATCAGTGAAGGCGCCATTGCAGCGGGAGTGCGCCGCATAGAGGCCGTTACTGCCGAAGCCGCAGAGGAATACGCAAACCGTTTTATGAATGAAAATCAACATATTCGTGAAATGGTTAAAACCACTGGCGATTTGGTGAAAGGCATCCAGAATTTGCTTGACAACCACGCTGAACTCCAAAAAAAGCATGAAACACTGCTACAAGAAAAGGCTATCCGCATTGCCAAAGAGCTCATGGCATCAGCCGTTACCTTGAATGGATTTGTTTTTATTCAAGCATCAATGGATGAAAATATTGAAATGGCCAAAAGCATCGCATTGCATATTAAACAAAGGAATGCAAATACAATTGCCCTCATCTACGGCAAACCTGAAGGTAAACCCATGATTTGCTTGATGATTAGCGATGACTTAGTGGAAACCAAAAAATTGGACGCCGCCGCCTACATCAAGAAGATTTCTAAGGAAATACAAGGTGGTGGGGGCGGACAAAAGCATTTGGCCACTGCCGGCGGGAAAAATAATGAAGGTTTAGAAACTGCAATAAAGCTTATTGTTGAAGAATTAAAAGTGCTATAAGTCAGCTACTTACGCATATTTGTTTAGTTAATTAATCTTTTTTGTTAAAACTAATGTTGATAAAATGTAGGATATTTTAATGTTTCTAAAAAACAAACTGTAACATTTATTGCTACATTTACAGCCAATTGTGCCTTTAACGCTAACCTATGCACAAATACAGTCAGAAAATGAAAAAAACAATCTGCCTTCTTTATCTGGTTTATACCACTCTATTTGCTTTTTCACAAGCTGAAAGCACAACAGATTTGGAGAATTTCTCCATAATGAGTCCTGTGCAATCGGGCATTTACGAAGCAAAAGGTTGGTCCATCCAAGACAATGGAAAATGGGCTTATGCCATGAACAAAATTCCCCATACAGACAGTAAATCGAACAATGCCCGACCCGGCGGCCTCAATGAATTGGGTCAGGATAATTTTTATTCGCTCGAGCTGAGGAAAATCATGATTGATGATGAGCAGTACAACGTGTTAGTGAAAAAATACAACGACGGTGAATTTGAATTTCCTTTTTTACAGCGGAACTGGAAATTTTTTAAATCGTTGGATTTTTATGTTTTTCGGGGTGAAAAACTGAAAGAACTCATGCCCGAGGATGTTCAATTCAATGTAAAATACCTTGTTAATTTGGATTGTTACCTTACCGGAACAATTAAAAATTACGAAAAAACAGTCTTCACCGAAGAGGGTCTGAAACTTTCAAATTACACCTCTGGGGTGGTTAATAATTTTCAAACCACCAACTCCTTATATTACGACCTAATTATCAGGCAAATACAAGAACGTAAATTAGGCAAAATAATGAGCGATGGTAACCTTATTTTTGCCGTATATCCAATCAAATCAGGCGATAAAGAAGTTGTTCGCTTCAAGTTGATAAAAAATTATATGCACACCAACTTG
Source organism: Bacteroidales bacterium (assembly GCA_020853175.1). Taxonomy (GTDB): domain Bacteria; phylum Bacteroidota; class Bacteroidia; order Bacteroidales; family F082; genus JALNZU01. The sequence goes on along the minus strand of JADYZK010000490.1, from coordinate 2,353 downwards.
AATAGAATTCAAACCAGCCCTGACAACTGGAAAGAATTGTTTGCGGAAAATTTTTATGAAGTTGACTTCAATGTTTACAGCAATTTCATCACTCAATCGCTTGCTTATTACATCGAACTCGACAAAGCAACTACAGCTTACGACGCCAACTACCAATGGGGGGTTTTACGTTATCAAATTGGCGATTATTTGGGCGCACTTGAGGCCTTTAATAAGGCATTTGAGGAAAATCCAAAGACAGACGACTTTATGATTTATTCCTATCGTGGCAACACCCGAAGTAAAATGGGTTTGCATACCGATGCCATCGCCGACTTTGATAAAGCCTTAGCCCTGAGGCCAAAACGTGTTGTTGACTATCCCAATTGGATCAGAAATTATTTCAATAGAGGAGTGGCCAAATATTACCTCGACAATGGAACCGGAGCATGTGAAGACTGGAAAAAGGCCTACGATCTGGGTTATGGAAGCGCAAGTGAATACCTTATTGACTTTTGCGGACAAAAGACGCCATAATTAAAGTAAAATAGTATGAAAAAAACCGGAATGATTCGACATCTTTTTACTGCCTGTCTAATTTCATTGTCCCTTTATGTTTCGGCACAAGAAGACAGTTATAACAACTGGCAATTGGGTGTTTACGGAGGAATCTCACAATATTATGGCGACATCAGCAACAAAACCTGGAGTTCCAAGTTCGCCGACGAAACCAAGTTTTCATTTGGCGCAATGGCACGCTATCATTTCAGCGAACTACACGGACTTGGTCTGCATTTCCAACATTCAGCAATTTACAGTGAGAAACCATTAAAAGCAGATGAAACAACAGTGTTTGATCTGAAATACTCAGGCACTTACAACCATATTTCCCTTCAGTCCTACTTGAATTTTACCAACTTTCTTTTTGGCGTTTCCGATCGGAAAGTTGATATCTACGGAACATTGGGTATTGGGGTAATTACTTGGAACGGAGTACTTTCAAAAATTAGCAATGGAAATCTTGTTGTTGACAACACAACAGCAGCGGCAAATTTTTTAAAAACCAGAGCAGCCACTTTTCCTATTGGAATTGGTTTGGCTTTTACTGTTGCACCGAACGTTAAAATCAATATTGAATCCTCTTTAACAACAGTGCTTTCAGATGAAATTGATTTTTTCATTGATTGGAAGGAATACGATATACTCACCTCCACTCACCTTGGAATAAGCTACAGTTTCGGAGGATCACAAGTGAAAAGCAACAAAGTAAAAGCTTCACCGACTACGGCAACCAAATGGGAACCCGAAACACCGATCAGCGTAATTGAATACGAAATATACAACGACCCACCGATACAAAAGCCAAAAACTGAGGCATTGCCACAACTCCAACTTCCGACAAAAACAGAAGTAGTAACGAAAGAGTTCGCTCCTTTTGAATTTAGGGTTCAGGTGTATGCCAAAAACTCACGCGTTGCCATTGGTGAACGCGTATATCGGAATGTTCAATTTGATTTTCCGATCGTTGAAAACACTTTCAATGGTTTGTATCGCTACTCAACCGGAAGTTTCCAATCATATTCAGAGGCAGAGGCGTATGCACACAAGATGCAAAGCCGTGGAATTTACGATGCTTTCGTTGTGGTCTATCGCAATAATGAGAGAATCTCAATCACTTCCGATATGAAGAAACGTTAATCAACAGTTTCGATTTATCATTTCTTAAGCAATACACAAACTCCTCAACTTCAAGAATATAGTTGTAGTCCACTCATCTATCTGTGGCTCACTGAGGCATTTTCAGAAATGAATGGAATCAAAACACATGTCCATAAAAGTCCAATTTTTAATGCAATTGAGGTTCTAAATTAAAAATCAAGTCAAACTAATAGCGCTAAAGACAAATTCAAATCTCCCGTTCATTTTACTTAAACGCTTTGCGTATAAATTCCCACTAAAGATCAATCACAATATCTAAGGTTCCTTGCCGAAACCAAAGAAGACGCGGACAACTCTATAATTAAATTGAAATCAATAAGGAGAGGACTGCTTAGCAACCAATATAGAGAACGATCATCAAAGCAAAAAATTGACACCGGTTTGAAGGCTACATATTGATAGGGGATCAATGAATAAAGGCTTTAATTTGCAGCGAAATTTAGTTTCGCTTCAAACAAAATGCCAGAAGAAATCCAACCAAAACGGTGGAAAGTAAGTTATCAAGACTCTTTGTTATTCATAAAAAGCACAAAAAAAACCCACACTTTCGTGCAGGTTTTTTTGTAAGGGGCGGCGACGACCTACTTTCCCACATTTCACTGCAGTATCATCGGCGCAGACAGGCTTAACTTCTCTGTTCGGAATGGGAAGAGGT
>JADYZK010000489.1 GCA_020853175.1 Bacteroidales bacterium | reverse complement strand
TGGAAAAGCAAAGAAGCGCCGACGACAGAGTTAAGGTAGGAATCACACATGGCGACATCAATGGCGTTGGTTATGAAGTGATAATTAAAGTATTGAATGACAATCGTGTCTTAGAATTGTTTACACCTGTGATTTACGGACATTCGCGCGTGGCCTCTTTTTACAAAAAGAACCTCAATGCATCCGAATTAAATTTCAATTTGGTGAAGGATGCCTCCCAAGCTCATCCTAAGCGCTGCAACATCATCAATTGTACTGAAAACGACCTGCAAATCGAAATCGGTAAAAGCACAGCAATTGCCGGTGAGGCCGCCTATCAAGCTTTAGAGATGGCCGTGAACGATTTAAAAAACAACGAAATTGACGTGCTCGTTACAGCACCCATCAACAAGCAGAACATTCAATCCAACGCATTCGATTTTCCGGGACATACCGAATACCTCGCCCAGCGCTTTGGAGGAGCAGAACCCTTGATGTTGATGGTATGGAACCAACTGCGTGTAGGAACGGTAACAGGTCATGTGCCTTTAGAAAAAGTTCCGCAACTCATTACTGTTGAGCTTATTTTGAAGAAACTTCACATCCTTAACAAAAGCCTTCAACAAGATTTTGGCGTCATTAAGCCCAAGATTGCCGTCCTTGGACTCAATCCTCACGCCGGTGATGGCGGACTTTTAGGTGATGAAGAGCAAAAAATAATCCTTCCGGCCCTTGCCAAAGCCCGTGGCGAAAAAGATATTTTGGCCTTCGGTCCTTTTCCGGCTGACGGCTTTTTTGGGTCAGGAAGCTGGAAACAATACGATGGCGTGCTGGCCATGTACCACGATCAAGGATTGGCACCTTTTAAAAGCCTTGCTTTTGAAGGCGGTGTAAACTTCACCGCCGGACTGCCCATCGTAAGAACCTCACCTGCGCATGGCACTGCTTACGACATTGCCGGAAAAAACGAAGCCAGCGAAGATGCGCTACGACAAGCCATTTACCTCGCCATTGATGTGGTTCGCAACAGATGGCAGCACCAAGAACTCATCTCCAATCCACTTCCAAGAGCTAACCTATAAAACCAAAGCCCCCATGGTGCTTTCAAAGCCCTATTCCCTTACGCAAGTTGTCAACATCCTCAATGCCCGCCTCTATCAAGAAAAAAACAAAGAGGCTTTTATCAGTCATCTACTCCTTGACAGTCGCCAGCTGACCAACCCTTCCGAAACGCTTTTTTTCGCCCTCAAAACCAAAAAAAACGATGGCCACCACTACATTTCAGCTTTGGTAGAACAAGGCGTGCGCCATTTTGTGGTCACGCGTTTTCCTGACAACCTAAGTGAAATGCCCGATGACACAAATTTTTTACTTGTGCAGGATTGCCTTGCAGCCCTGCAAAAACTGGCAGCTTTTCACAGAAAATCATTTGATGGACCGGTGATCGGCATTACCGGAAGCAATGGAAAAACAATCGTCAAAGAGTGGTTGCATCAGCTGCTCACAGTAGATCGGTCAGTGGTACGCAGTCCGAAAAGTTATAACTCACAGATTGGTGTTCCGCTTTCCGTTTGGCAAATTGAACCCGAGCACCAGCTCGCTATTTTTGAAGCCGGCATCTCCGAGCCAGGAGAAATGTCGCCTCTGCAACACATAATTCAGCCTACCATTGGTGTTTTTACCAATATTGGCCCTGCACACGGCGAAAACTTCATCAGGATTCAGCAAAAAGTAGGTGAAAAACTCAAGCTTTTTACCAAAGTGGAGACGCTCATTTATTGTACTGACCATCCCGAGGTGCAAGAAGGCATCATCCGGTCGCAGCTGCTGCATTCCATCAAATCCTTTACTTGGAGCAGGAAAAACGAGGCCAACTTGCGCATCATTGACATACAAAAAACCGCGCACCAAAGCACCATTAAGACTGAATATCAAGCTCAATCGTGGGAATTTTCGATTCCTTTCATTGATGATGCCTCTATTGAAAATGCCATCCATTGCGCTTGTGTACTGCTGCTGCTGAACGTTAAAACGGAGATGATTGCCCATCGCATGATGACCTTGACGCCTGTGGCCATGCGCCTGGAGCTGAAAGAAGGAATGAACAACTGTACTTTGATCAACGACAGTTATAACAGCGACATCCACTCGCTTTCCATCGCCCTCGACTTTTTGAAACAGCAAAACCAGCACCAAACCAAAACCGTTATCCTTTCCGACATCTTGGAAAGTGGCACCAACGAGGCCGATCTTTACGAACAAGTGGCGCTCTTAATGGAACTTAAAGGCGTTCATAAAATGATTGGCATTGGCCCCGCATTGATGCGACAAGCCGGAAAGTTTAAAATGGAAAAGACTTTTTATGCTTCTACCGACGACTTTTTGGCCGCCATCACCACAGGCGATTTCCAGAGCAGCTCTATCCTCATTAAAGGTGCCCGTGTGTTTGGTTTTGAACGCATCAGCCAGCTTTTGCAACAAAAAGCGCATGAAACCATCCTCGAAATCAACCTTAATAATTTGGTTTCAAATCTCAACCACTACAAAAGCTTGCTTCACGAAGGGGTAAAAATCATGGTGATGGTGAAGGCATTCAGCTATGGCAGTGGTGGTTACGAGATTGCCAACGTGCTTCAGTTTCATCATGTGGATTACCTAACGGTAGCATACGCCGACGAGGGCGTTGAGTTGCGCAAAGCCGGCATCCACATTCCCATTATGGTGATGAGCCCCGAGGAACACAGTTTCGATGCTATGCTGCATTACAATCTGGAGCCTGAAATTTTTAGTTTTAGGGTGCTGGGGTTGTTAGAAGACGCCATTAAACGCGTTGACAGAAGCCGACAAAAGGTGAAAGTGCACCTAAAAATTGATACCGGAATGCGGCGCTTGGGTTTCAGTACCGATGAACTTCCACAGTTAGCCGATCGCCTCAACGAAAATCCGTTGATACAGGTGCAATCAGTTTTTTCACATCTCTCGGCCAGCGAAAGCGCTGAGCATGATACATTTACACAGCATCAGTTGACCATTTTCGAACAGGGCTGTCAGCTGCTTCGGCAACAGCTCGAAATGCCCTTCGATCGTCATATCCTCAACTCGGCAGGCATCGTTCGTTTTCCCCAAGCCCATTTCGATATGGTGCGTTTGGGCATAGGCGTTTATGGCGTGGCATCGGGCGGTTGGGAGCACGAAAAACTGTTGCCTGTGCTTGCTCTCAAATCAAATTTAAGCCAAACGAGAATCGTAAAAAAAGGCGAAAGCGTAGGCTACAACCGCCGAACACGAGTAGAAAAAGACACCAAGATTGGCGTTGTGCCGATTGGTTATGCCGATGGCTTACCTCGCCTGCTTTCCAACGGGCAAGGAACGCTGTTTGTGAACAATCAGCCCACACCAATTGTCGGGGATGTGTGCATGGACATGTGTATGGTTGACCTCACCAACATCCATGCCGAGGAAGGCGATACGGTGATTGTTTTCGACGACCAACATTCGCTCAATGCCTTTGCTACTGCTGCACAAACTATTCCGTATGAGATACTTACCCGCATTTCGCGAAGGGTGAAAAGGGTCTATTATCAGGAATAATTTGGTTTTGTAAAGGCTGTCATCATCCAAAAATCGTTCTGAAAAAACGATTAACATTGCTGTTGCTGCGCAAAAAAAGCCTGTTCATCAACCTCACAAAAAAACTATCTTTACGCCTTCAAAAAAAAGGAGAGAGCCTATGCTGCGTCGAATCGCCGCCTTATTTTTGGTGTTGATAGCTTTTGTTGCCACGGCGAAAGGAACCTCAACGTACGAACTGCGCCTTCCCAAGGTAATGATGCGTGGCGTGCAGCAAGCCATTGTGATTGAAAGGAATGCCGATAGTACAGAAAACCCAACGGCATCAAAAGTAATTCAGCTCAACGGTAAGCCTTTAACGATCGTTTTTCAACACCATACCGCCACATTTAACTACAATTTCCCGAAAGAAGAACGCTTAAGCATCGAAGTGGATGATTTTAGCTGGGAACAGCAAGTAAACCCCATCCCGCTGTGGATGTCGGTGCTTCCGCCTTTGGTAGCCATCGCGCTGGCTTTGCTGCTGAAAGAGGTGTTTACGGCCCTTTTTGTAGGTATTTTAGTTGGAACAACCATCATGTATTCCTACCAAGGATTGGGGTTTTTCATGGCGTTTGGCAAAGGTTTCCTCGCGGTGATTGACACCTATGTGATGGAGTCGCTACTCGATAGAGGCCATTTGTCAATCATTGTTTTTTCGATGGTGATAGGTGGAATGGTACAACTTATTTCGGCCAACGGAGGAATGATGGGCGTTGTGAACCGGCTCAGCAAGCTGGCACGCACACCACGTTCGGGTCAATTGGTTACCTGGCTGCTTGGTGTAGTGATTTTTTTTGATGATGAGGCCAACACACTTGTTGTTGGAAACACCATGCAGCCTGTGGTGGATCGGCTAAAAGTTTCACGCGCCAAACTGGCCTATATTGTTGATTCAACGGCGGCTCCCGTTGCGGCCATTGCCTTTGTCACCACTTGGATTGGTGCCGAACTGAGTTATATTCAAGCCGGCTTGGATGTGATCGGCCTCCATCAATCAGCTTACACCGTTTTTCTCAACTCCTTGGCTTTTAGCTTTTATCCCATCCTCACGCTCATTTTTATTTTAATGCTCGTTTGGCAACAACGTGAATATGGTCCGATGCTAAAAGCTGAAACTCTT
>JADYZK010000488.1 GCA_020853175.1 Bacteroidales bacterium | reverse complement strand
TTTCCGTCTGGGCTCATGGCAATGGCATCGTTGCTATGTTCAACTTTGAATGATCTGATTTTTGAGCCATCGGGCAGCTGCCAAAAAACAACCTCATCGCCTTCGAGGCTGATGGCTTGCTGCTCATCAGCACTGATGGTCACATCCTGCACTTTTTCAAAAAAAAGAATGCGCTGACCGCTTTGGGCATCCAGAATTTCAAAGTCGAGTTTTCGTTTTTTGTTTTCAGCAAAATCATACAAATTCATTTGCTTCACCAAAAGGTATTTTCCGTTAGATGAAAACTGTGCCTTTGAACCTGTAAAGCTGCTTCCTGCATCAACAGAGCCGATCATTTGTTTGGTTTCAGCATCCAACTTGACGATTTGAAGTGGTTGCTTGGTGCTTACAGCCAATGTTTTGCCATCGGGAGAAAGATCAATGCCGGTAAAAAACACCTCATTCCCTAAAACGCGTACACGCTCAAAGTCGGTGCTTGAAGCTTGTCCGAATGCAAATTCTGATGTTGCAACCCATCCAAAAATAGCCATGATGATGGTAAGTTGAAGCAGGTGATGTGGAGTTTTCATGAGCACACGTTTTAAAAAAATCACAGAGTTCCATCCAGGTAATTGCTTTATCCCCATACACATCGGGACTGCATGAAAGCTCTGCGATCAATTTTTTTTGGTACTGATGTTAAAAGAGGGTAAAGCAATTACACCACCAAAATTAGTTGCTAAAACAAGGTATAAACATCAGTGATACAGCGTATTTTGCTACGATCAATCACTTAGTTTGCATGTTAAGCAAGAAAGAAACAAGAATAAAAAAGGAGGGAAACTAAAAAATCACTTCTATTTCGGGAGGCAAAAAGGGCCGGCCTTTGCTGTTGATGGAAGTGCCTGTTACAAAAGCATCTACGATGGGTTTTTGATCGCCATGACGGCGAATGAGTTGTTTAAAGCCAAACCTCAGCGGCGAAATTCTGATGGGTTCACAGCTCACCGTGAAGCTGTCGCCACTGTGCAGCGGAAACAAATAATCTATTTCGATGCGTTTCACCACTAAAATGATTCCTTTTTGGGTTAAAAGGGCAAAATCAAGGCCAACAGTTTTAAGAAATTCGTGGCGGGCATGTTCGAGATAGTGCTGATAATTGGCGTTGTTAACAATGCCTTGCATATCACATTCGTAATCGCGAACAGCCATTGTAATCGAAAAAGCAGTTTTTTCAGTCATTAGGGTAAATTTTTCGAGGTGCAAATCGTGTGAAAGGACAAAAGTGTTCCGGTGCTTTTGGCAAGCACCAAAACACTTTCATGGTCTTTCGTTAATCTGTAAAAGATTGAACTATTGCTTTTTAAGCAGATCTCTGATTTCTGCCAACAGCTTTTCCTCAGCCGTTGGAGGCGGTGGAGCAGGAACTGCAACAGGTTTTGCTGCTTCTTTTCTTTTGAGGTTGTTCATGCCTTTAATGACCATAAAAATAGCAAAGGCAATAATCAAAAAGTCAATCACGGTATTGATAAACATGCCATAATTGAGGGTTACAGCCGGCGTAATGATATTTTCACCTTCCATAACCGCTTGCTTCATGACCATTTTCATGTCGCTAAAATCAACGCCACCTATCAACAAGCCGAGAGGCGGCATGATGACGTCGTTGACAAATGAGGTGATAATTTTTCCAAAGGCACCTCCAATGATAATACCCACTGCCATATCAACAACGTTGCCGCGCATGGCGAAAGTTTTAAATTCAGATACGAATCCCATTTTTATTTTGGTGTTGGTGAATAAGGGGGCAATTTATAAAATAAAAGAATTGAAACGAAAAAAATTATTGTGGCGGCTGCATGACAAAACTCCTCGACAGAAAACATTTTTTCCAATATTTGAATCATAAAGAATTATCAATCAAATAATTATTTTTAGAAGTTCATTTATTTTTTAATCAATACACCAACCACATTACCTTTTATGGAATCAGATTTTTTTTAAGAAGCATCAATAAGTTGTCCTTCTCCCAAATAAGATTTTTTTTATCTTATTTTTGCAGCCTCATTCTAAAACTATTATGCTATCAAACGCTTGTAAATATGCCATAAGGGCTTTCATCTATCTGGCTTCACGCCAAAGTGGTTTGTCACGTGTAAATATCAAAGACATCGCCAAACAGGTGGATTCGCCACTTGCATTTACTGCTAAAATAATGCAAACGCTAAGCCGTCAAGGACTTGTGTCGTCAATAAAAGGGCCAAATGGTGGTTTCTATCTAACGGATGATCAGCGTCATGTAGCCCTTGTAGACATCGTGAAGGCCATTGATGGTGTTCATGTTTTAAATGACTGTGGCTTAGGCTTGGCACAATGCTCGGGCGAATATCCCTGCCCGATACATTATGAATACAGCAAGATTAGGGCGGGTTTCCAAACTTTATTAGAAGAAAAAACCATTTTTCAACTTGCAGAGGATTTGCAAAATGGCGATATTGTTGTAAAAAACATGCTGGCTTTATAAGCAATTACCGCAAATTGTTTTTGCTCTAACAAAAGGGATCTGGTTATTTTAAACCT
>JADYZK010000487.1 GCA_020853175.1 Bacteroidales bacterium | reverse complement strand
TGCGATTAATAGCCTGGGGAATGTCCGTTTGGGGCGGCGTGGTATGCGTGTAAGGATTATTGAAAAAAGTAGAGAAACTACAAACGTTCCAACGCTTCGCGGTAAAAGGTTTTCATGCTTTCCACCAGACCAGGTGTTTGCAACACCCGGGCCTCGGCGAGTTTGCGGATGAGGATTGGTACGCCGCTGCCTGAGAGGATGTTTCTGCAGGGGGCTTTACAATTTTCAATATACTTGTAGTAAGGTAAATTACGGTGCTATTTGGGGCATTGGATGCGGTAAAATGCAGCCTATTTACATAATTATTAATTTTATATGTTAAATACCTGACATTTTCAAAGAAAACAAGAACACCGCTTTGCAACTGTAGTTAAAATCCCGCTTCTTTGACGGAATAAAAAAAAATTAAAAAGGGAACAACTTTTCAGTTGCCCCCTTTGGATGTTTTCACAACGGAAAAAAATCCTTATTGTGATTTGCTTCAAATTGTAAGACAAAAGTAATTCTTTTTATCAAATACCCAAACTCCCAAGGTTAAAATGAAAAAAATTTTTGGACTTGATTTAGGAGTAGCCTCCATTGGCTGGGCTGCCATTATGGAACCAACTGAGTTGAATGAGACCAACGCTATACTTGGACTTGGCGTTCGGATTAATCCATTAACTACAGATGAAGTTGATGAATTTGGCAAGGGCGGTAATGTTCCAACAAACGTAGCCCGGAGGCAGGCGCGCGGAATGAGAAGAAACTTGCATCGATACAAACAACGGCGGTATACACTTTCGAATACCCTTAAAAACTTAGGACTTTTTCCGGCCGAAAAGTTGTTAAGAGGTCTGTCCCCGCATGAACTTTTCGCTTTGCGTGAACGAGGCTTAAAGGAGCCTTTGACACGTGAAGAAATTGGCAGGTTTATCTTACATCTTAATATTCGTAGAGGGTACAAAAGCAGCAGAAAAGACTCGGGCATGGACGCTGATGGTAAAAAACAAAGCGATTACCTGGAAGAAATCAAGGAAAGAGAGCAAGAACTTCATGAAAAGCACCTAACCATCGGTGCAAAAATGGCCAAAAACTTAAGAGATAATCCTTCTTACCGGGTAAAACAACAAATCTTCAATCGGTCAACATATCAGGAGGAGTTTGATGCTGTATGGAGCGAACAAGCCAGATACCATCCCGATGTTCTCACAGAATCAAATCGGAAATTAATCAGGGATAGAATTCTATATTTCCAGCGCCCTTTGAGGTCGCAGAAAGGCCTTGTGGGAGAATGCGCTTTGGAATGGAGTTGTGCGGTTGATAATACAGGTAATAAAATCATTCAGCCCAACGGCTTACCCCGAATTGTAAGACCCAAATGTGCACCCAAATCTTCCCCTTTAGCGCAAGAGTGTAAAATTTGGGAGAGCATTCATAATTTAAGGATACTAAACGAATATGGTGAATCCTACATCCTCAGTCTTGAACAGAAAGAGCACCTTTTTAATGTTCTTCAAAATCGAGATAAAAGACTCTCCGCCAGAGACTTATTTCGCGAATTCAAGCTGTCCGAGAAAACCCATTCAGTTGATGCACTGGTTAAAGAAAAGGGGCTTGAGTGCAATACAACCAGGGCTCGAATACTAAAGGTATTCAAAGAAACCAATGTTCAAAGTCGAGATTTGTTGGTGTTTGAGCCGAAAGAAGAAATAACGTATTGGCCTGGTACAGATGAAGAACGGGTCCAACTTTCCTCCAACTTTGATCAGGAGCCTTTTTATAAGCTCTGGCACCTGATTTATGCAACTGAAGAGGAGTCAGACCTTATTCGATTGTTGCAGACGCGCTATAATTTTTCGCAGGAGCAGGCCCGCGCTTTGGCCGCAATTGATTTTACTACTGCAGGCTTTACCAACAAAAGTAGCAGGGCCATGCGTAGGCTTTTACCCCATTTGAGGAAAGGAAACGATTATACTGCTTCCTGTACACTTGCAGGATACAACCACTCAAATTCCTTAACTAAGGCGGAAAATGAAGCCAGAAAATTGCTTGAAAAGCTTGATGTATTGCCGAAAAATTCTCTGAGAAACCCTGTGGTTGAAAAAATATTGAATCAAATGATTCATTTGGTCAATGAAATGATCGCAACTTATGGTAAGCCAGATGAGATACGTGTGGACCTGGCCAGAGCGCTAAAACAAAGCGCCAAAGAAAGGAAAAAACGGGATCAGGATAACAGGAAACGCGAAAAAGAAAATAAATCAATACGGGAGCTGATAGCATCTACTGCAAATATTGCTCCTGAGAGTGTTACGAAAGTTCAGATTGAAAAATGGAAATTGTACCATCAGGTAGACGGTTGTTCCTTGTATACCGGAAAACGGGTAGACCTGGCTACATTTCTTAACGGTGAATTTATTGATATTGAGCACATCATTCCCAAAACCCGACAGTTTGATGATTCCTTTGAAAACAAAACCATCTGTGAAAGAGCATTCAATATTGAAAAAGGAAAATTTACTGCCAGAGACTTTATGGAAGCCCAACCGATTCCGGGACTTCAATCGTTTGAAGCGTATAAATTGATGGTTAAAAAGCTGCTGGATGATGAGAAAATCAATCGCGGTAAGTTTGAACGTTTGATGATGTCTGCCGAAGATATTTCATCAGATTTTTTAAGCAGACAACTTCGTGACACGCAATACATTACAAAAAAAGCCAGATCTATTTTGCAGGAAGTATGCTTCCATGTCCATTCCTCTTCCGGTAGTGTTACCGATTTTCTTCGCCATCAATGGGGCTGGGACGAAGCGATTGAATGGCTAAGATTGAATCAATTTCGTGATGCAGGGCTAACAAAGTGGATCAAGATAAAAAAAGATAAACCCAATGGCTATCAGGATAAGGAGATTATTCCGGGCTGGACAAAACGACTCGACCACAGGCATCACGCATTGGATGCTCTGGTAGTAGCCTGTACACAAACTGCCCATGTACATAAAATCAATAATCTTAACAAAATACTGGAAGGTAAAGAAGGCTTTGAGCGTCGGGCCGCTTTATTAAGTGGCGGACGCGACAAGTTTCTGGCTGGAGCGGCCCCCTTCTTGTTTGCAGATGTTACACATGCCCTGGATTCAATTTTAATATCTTTTAAACAGAGCAATAAGGTTGCTACGCAATCTAAAAACAAACCTAAGGGAACCAACAAAGCACCGCAAACCGTCCTCACACCCAGAGGTGCGTTGCATAAAGAAACAGTTTATGGCAAGATAAAGCAATACAATAAAATTCCCCTTACCGCAAGGTTTGATGCAAGTCGATTAAATGAGGTAGCGCATGATCATCAGCGCCAACTGTTGGAAACAAGAATCGCCCAATTCAACGGAGATGCAAAAAAAGCATTTAAAGACCTTGATAAAAACCCAATTCTTTACGGTCGAAACAATGATAAAATATTGAAAAATATAACGTTATGGGATAGTGTTTTAGTTTCGAGAAAAGGAATTGGACCAATGCTTTCGGAAAAAGCAGTTGATAAAATTGTAGATCGCAAACTGCGAGAGGCAGTCCAATACAAGCTCGAAACAGGAGGAGGTAAATCTAAGGATGCCTTTAAAAGTCTTGAAACCGGAGTAGATTATGGCAATCTTTTTCCGGCTAAAAAGGCCCGAATTTTAAACAACGCCGAAAAAGCAGTGCAACTTCCCCGAGGTTATGTTGAGCCAGGAAGCAACCACCACCTTGCAATCTATGCTGATGCAGATGGGAAAAAATACGAACATGTTGTGACCTTTTGGGATGCCTTTATGCGACGTAGAGTTGGGCTGCCTGCCATTATTACAGAGGTTGCTCTGGCTTATGACCACATTGGAGGATTACCTGGCGATGTTCCCGATGTATTGCTGCCAGATAACCCAGACTGGAGGTTTGTTACCTCGTTGGCTATCAATGATATGTTTGTATTTGGGCTCGATCCACAAGATGTTGACTTGACGCAGGAGGAGAACAAATCCATTGTAAGCAAACATCTTTTCAAAGTGCGAAAACTAACTTCAGGAAATTACTGGTTTATGCATCATCTTGAAAGCCAGATCCTTGAAGATGTTGTAAGTAAGAAAATGGGGCGATGCAAACAATGTTCACTTTCCTCCATGAATGGCGCTGTCAAAGTAAAGGTGAATAAACTGGGGAAAATTGTTTTTACATACCCGCCATTCATTTAATCTCTTGTTGTGGAACTTCTGAATTAAACCTCAAAACACCATGAAAAAGACATTGTTTTTTGGAAGTCCGGCATATCTCCGTTTACATAGGATGCAACTTGAAGTTGAAATGCCCAAAGCAAATGCAGAAAAAAAAAGCAGCTTGACCACAATTCCAATTGAAGATATTGGCATTGTGGTTTTAGAACATCCTCAGATAACCATAAGTCTAAATGCATTGTCTCAACTTATGGAAAGTGGTGCTGTGATAATTACTTGTGATTCGAAACATATGCCCAACGGAATATTGTTTCCAATGGATGGACACACGTTACAATCCAAACGTTACCGAGATCAAATTGAAGCAAGTTTGCCTTTGAAAAAACAATTGTGGGCTCAAACTGTGAAACAAAAGATCCAAAACCAGGCACGAGCATTGATGAAGCAAGGAGTAGATGTTATGCCATTGTTGCGTTGGAGTACGGAGGTAAAAAGTGGTGATGTAGAGAATCATGAAGCTCGCGCAGCCGCATGGTATTGGCCCCGTTTGTTTAAGAACTTTGAAAGTATACAAACAGCTTCTGATGATGATACCTTACCATTTGAATACGATGATTTCGTTCGGGATCGCTACGGCGATTGGCCCAATGCATTGCTCAATTATGGATATGCCGTATTGAGAGCCGTAGTGGCTCGCGCCCTGGTAGGATCCGGGTTGCTGCCAGCACTTGGTATTCATCACCGGAATCAATACAACGCTTATTGTCTGGCTGACGATATTATGGAGCCATTCCGGCCTTCTGTGGACGTACTGGTTTGCGAAATATTAAGGGATTATCCGCCTAAGAGAGCCTCTTATCAGGCGCAGACACTTACGCCCGAATTAAAACGCAGATTGCTTTCCATTCCTGTTATGGATGTCTTGTGGGAAAACCAGCGAAGTCCCTTGCAAGCAGCTGTTCAACGTACCACGGCATCGCTTACTTCCTGTTTTTCCGGTTCAAGTCGGCAAATTTCGTATCCTGAACTGGTCTAATTGATTAAAAAATGCCTCAACAACCACCGTCTAATGCTCACAGATTCAATGCCTACCGCCTTATGTGGGTCATAGTATTTTTCGATCTTCCCACGTTTTCAAACGAGGACAAAAAACTTTACTCGGAGTTTCGTAAAAACCTAATGGAAGATGGTTTTACCATGTTTCAGTTTTCCATGTACACCCGGCCCTGTCCAAGTCGTGAAAACGCTGATGTGCATTCCAGGCGGGTCGAAAAAATTCTACCTCCAAGAGGGAAGGTGGGCATTTTAACGATAACAGACAAACAATTTGGTATGATGAAACTCTATCAGGGCATTGCATCTGTACCCAACCCTGAAGGTTATGAGCAGTTGATGTTGTTTTAAGTGTAGATAGGAGTCGACTTAGGATCGAAAAAATGACAAATTAAAAAGCTGCTCCGATTTGGTCGAAGCAGCTTTTTTTTGTCGCAAAAACCCCATATTTTGCAAGTAGTCAGCTAGTTACAGCACAGTATGCTGTTGGTGATTTATGCTAAGGTACAATTTGAAAGCAAATCACAACCAAGGCGTGGCCGAACGCCAAAAGGCGGCGGCTGTTGGTGATTTATGCTAAGGTACAATTTGAAAGCAAATCACAACCAAGGTCAATACCGTGACCGGAACGACAAAGCTGTTGGTGATTTATGCTAAGGTACAATTTGAAAGCAAATCACAACAG
>JADYZK010000486.1 GCA_020853175.1 Bacteroidales bacterium | reverse complement strand
CAGTTATACATCCACGATAAAGTGGCCTCAGTGACACGACCGGTAAAAGAACTTAAAGGATTTCAAAAGATAATTCTACAGCCAGGCGAATCAAAACAAGTGAACTTCAAAATTTACGCTGACTTATTGGCTTTTTACAACAGGCATTTTGAGTGGGCTTCCGAACCGGGTGAATTTGATTTGATGATTGGAACCAGCTCAGAAGATGTGAAATCGTTTTCGTTTTCGCTACTTGCGAAACAAAAGAAAGAATAGGTTTAACTTTCTTGATAACCATAAAAGGCTTTCCAATTCATATCGGAAAGCCTTTTTTTGAATGTTTTTAAACGTTTTATTCAACCACTTCGATGAATTCAACATCGAAAACAAGTGGTGAAAATGCAGGAATATCTTCGCCACGGGCAGTGCCACCGTAAGCCAATGAGGAAGGAACGATGAAACGGGCTTTTCCGCCTTCTTTCATCATTAAGAAACCTTCGTCCCATCCCTTAATCACTTGACCCTGGCCCAGTACAAAGGTAAATGGTTGTCCGCCATCCAGTGAAGATTGAAGCTTTTTGCCTTCCAAATTATACAAGGTGTAGTGGGCTTTGATGTTTTTTCCATTTTCAGCTGATTTTCCAGTACCCTTTACAGTTTCAATGTAATACAACCCGCTTGCTGTGGGTGATACAGTTACATTGTTTGTCTTTAGGTAATCGCTAATTTTTTTCATTTCCATGACTTGAGCCTTTTCAGATTCGGCAGCTGCCTTTTTTTTGTTGGCTTCATTTTCACGCTCCACATCAGCTTTATCGCGAATAGCAACCAATTCAACATCATACAAAATGGTTGAATAGGGAGGAATCATCTGGCTGCGGCCTGTGCTATCAAAGGCGATGTTGGAAGGGACAATAAGGCTAGCTCTGGTGCCTTTACGCAAATATCCCAAAGCCTCATCAAACCCTTTGGTATCAAATTGCTGTCCAAACTCAATGTCCATGGGTTCTTTGTCAAAATTTGAAAACAATGGAAAGCCTTCAATCATACTCACCGAAAAATGAACCTTGAGCACATCACCTACCTTTGGAAGTGGGCCTGAACCTTTTTTGGTTTCGGTGTAATACAGTCCTGATGCAAGTGGCGCGGTAGTGATATTTTTATCGGCCAAATATTTCGTCAACACTTCTTGTTCTTGCGCTTTCATTTGCAGCATCATGGCTTGTTGTTCTGCTTTTGTTTCCTCTTCTGTTTTTACGTCAACAAGTTTGATGTCAAAATACATCACATCGCCCGGCTTAACAAATTCGGGCGATTTTGGCATTTGTGCCATCACCATAAAAAACGAGTCGGCAGGAAAAGCAATAGTTACCGAATCGCCAACATTGAGTAAAGTCAGGGCCGAATAAAGGTCGCCTTGAAAAGTAGGTTCAATCACCGGAAAAACCAAAGGTTCAGGCAGTGATCCGCTTTCGAACAAAACGGTGTCGGCCAAACCGTAGTTCATGTTGAGTGTAACCATGGAATTGACTTCGGGCTTTTTGTTGCCTTCGCCCTTGGTGTGGTATTTGATGTTTACACCATTATCCATTGTTTTAAAACCCGGGTATTTGCTGTTGTTACAACCCACAAATGCCACTGCAGACACTGCCATCAGCAAGGCTGCTTTCATCCATTTTTCTGTTTTCATTTGTATTATTTAATTATTTCGATAAGTTCAACTTCAAAAACGAGCGGACTAAAAGGTGGAATAGTGCCGGCAGCACGTTCGCCATAAGCCAAATTGTATGGCAATATAAGGGTTGCTTTGCCTCCCTCGTGCATCAGCGCCAAACCTTCGTCCCATCCCTTGATTACTTGTCCCATTCCCAACACAAAATCGAAGGGTTTGTTTCGGTCGTACGAGGCATCAAACTTTGTTCCGTCGAGCAAAGTACCACGGTAATGTACCATCACCCTGTCGCCATGCTTAGGTTGGTTGCCTGTGCCTTTTTCTGTTTCAATAAAATAAAGACCACTTTCGGTAGGCTGAACGGTAATACCTTTAGCAAGTAAATAGTCCGTTAAAGCTTTATTGCTGTTATCAATCAGGTCTTTAGCCTCCGATTTTTTCAATTCATCATAAGCTTCCTTTGTTGTAAAACTATCCAAGGCAATTTCAAAACGCATCACCGATTCGGGTTGAACAAAATTCGGCATGTGTTTTACCCTAAAAACATGAGTAAAAATAGAATCGGCCCTGCAAAGAAAACTTGCTGAGTCGCCTGCACTCATGGTGCTGATGCCTTCGAAAAAGTCACCGGTATAAGCCGGCGCATTAAGAGGAAAAAGCATGGCTTTATCCAAGTTACTGCTCGAAAATAAAAGCGAATCGTCAATAAAATAGTCCATCTTCACTGTAACAATATCGCTTGGCTTTGGAGTTGCATCAGCGCCTTTGCCTCTGATAAATTTATACTTCAAACCCGTTGGGCTTTCGTTGTAATGATCTTGACCGCAAGCCTGAACTGTAAAAACAGTGGCCAAAACCAACATTAAAAAGAGATTTTTAAACTGCATTTTAAATGATAAAATTAAGAATTAAATTATTGATTTACAAATCTATACAATATAGATGTATGATTCAAATGTCGTTTTATTGTTGAATTTTTATCAATTCCACTTCATACACTAAGCTGGCACGTGGGGGAATTTTTTCACCATCGCCCATCAGCCCGAAAGCGAGGTGCGAAGGTAAAATAAATTTCGCTTGGTCGCCTTTTCGCATCAATTTAATGCCTTCTTCCAAGCCGGCTTCAACGCCACCCTTTCCCGAAACGAATTGCTTTAAGCCATTTTTATCGGAGCTGGCAACAATATCGCCGGTGAGCAATCGAATTGTATAGGCAATCATCACCGTGTTTCCATATTCAACCAATGGTCCATTGCCTTTATTTTCAATAACATAACGTAAACCGGTGCCTGATTGTTTCATCTTCCAGCCATACCTTTTCACAAAGTCAATGATGTTTTCTTCTTCGCTGCGCACCAAATATTTGTTGGCTACCACCAAACTGGATTCGCTAAGCTTATCGTTAATGGGCGGTTCAGTTTTTGGCGATTCATTGGAGCATCCTACGAGGGCTACAAAAGTAAACAACCTCAAAAAATTGAAAATACGCATATTAATAGGTGTAGTTGAGCTCCTCGCAATGTTCTTGAATCGTTTTCAACAATTTTGAAATTGTGTCTTTAAGGTTTAAGGCCGAGCTTCCACCTGCCGCATTAAAATGGCCTCCTCCTTCAAAGTGTTTTCTGGCAAAATCGTTCACCGAAAAGCTTCCTTTCGATCGAAACGAAAGCCTCACTTGATCTTTTTTTTCAGTAATGAGAACGGCAAAATTGATGGCTTCCATGCTCAAAGGAACATTCACTATTCCTTCGGTGTCTCCAATTTGAAAATTAAAATCATTTAAATCATTCAAAGTGAGAGTGATAATAGCAGCTTTACAGGAGTCTAGTATCATCATTTTATTGCTGATGGCATGACCAAGAAGACGAAGTCGGTGTTCAGAAAAAGTATCATACACCATGCGATGCAATCTTTCTGCGTCAATGCCTTTGTTCACCAGTTCGGCCACAATATGAAAGGTATTGGGGTTCTTCAAGGCATAGCTGAACGAGCCGGTATCGGTCATAATGCCAACATATAAGCACGATGCAACCTCTTCATTTATAGCATCAAGCCAGTTCATTCCTTTTATAAATGAATACACCAACTCGGCTGTACTCGACACTTTTATATCAGAGTAAACATAAGTAAAAGCCTCAATATTAGGCTCAACGTGATGATCAATCATTGCAACCGGTACTTGCAGCTTTTCCAAATCGCTGTGCAAAGTTCCAGCCCGTTTAAAGTGATTAAAATCAAGACAAAAAACCAGTTCAGCTCCCTGTAATGCTTTTCGTGCTTCGGGTGCGTTGCCTTCAAACACAATGGCTTCTTCAAGATGAGGCATCCAAGCCAAAAAACTTGGATACATATTGGGAATCACAACTTGCGTTGGATGGCCTTTCCCATTTAAAACTGCTGAAAGTGCCAGGGCGGAGCCTAAGGCATCGCCATCGGGGTTGCTATGAACAACGAGGACTGTTTGTGTCGTTTTAGTAAAAATTTCTTGAAAGGATTGATGGATTTCATCAAATATCATGTGATAAATATTTTTTTGCAAAGTTAATACAAACATTCATTGAAACTATTTATTGTGTTTAAAGCCTGCTTTTCATTGCTTTAAGTGTTAAAAACACCTAAAATGCGGTCAGTGAATTATGGGTTGAGTTGGAGCTTTAAAAAATGTTCTAATTTTGCCGCTTCATTAAAAACAGAAAAATGAGCGGAAATATTACATTTACAATGATCAAACCAGGCGCTGTGGCCAATGGTCATATTGGTGCTATCATGGCAAAAATTGCTGAAGGCGGTTTCAGAATTAAAGCTGTTAAAATGCTCAGAATGAGCAAAGAACAGGCTGAGGCTTTTTACGCTGTACACAGTGCTCGTCCTTTCTTCGGAAGCTTAGTAGCTTCGATGAGTTCGGGTCCAATTGTGGCAGCAGTGCTTGAAAATGAGAATGCTGTACAAGCTTATCGCGACTTTATTGGTGCCACCAATCCTGCCGAAGCAAAAGAAGGTTCTATCCGTAAATTATTTGGTACATCACTGGAGGCCAACGCAGTACATGGTTCAGATAGCGACGAAAACGCCCGGACAGAAGCTAATTTCTTCTTTAGCTGCAGCGAACAGTTTTAATCGCGCTGATAGGTATATTGCATAAAGCTGTCATCGTCATAGATGATCAACATTTTTACCGGTCGCTTTTGACCTTGAGATAAATGAAGTCTCTGCTCCGCTGGTGCAGGGACTTCTTTTTTTTGTCCCTCTATCGGAAAAATAGATTCATCGTGGTGGATGGACTGTTGAAAAGTTTTCTCCTTTTCCTCCAAGGTTTGTTTTTGGTCGTGAAGGCCCTGCTCTAAAACTGTTGAGGTTTCATTGTTTTCGATCCTATCGTCAAATAACTTTGGTTGAACCATTTTTGGAACTGAAGCCGAAGCAGGCCTTTGCTCGTTTGAAATTGTAATGGCACCTTTACCGAACAAAAGCCAATCTAAGCTTATTTCAGGAAAGGTTTCTTTGAGGCGGGTAATGAAATCCAAACTCGGGTTGTTGCGACCCGTCATAATATGCGATAGGCTTGGACGCTTAATGTCCATCAAATCGGCAAGCTCAGCTGCATTGAGCGATTTAATTTTCATCACCTGAATGATGCGGTCTTTCATTTCCATTGTGCGATATGTTATCTTTTTACTTTAGAACCTACTCATTTCCGGACACAAATATACAACAAAAGTTTACATTCGTAACTATTACAAATTTACTTATGTTATTTTATGAAGTTTACATTTGTAATGTATCGAAACTTAAAATTTTATTAAATATACACTTTATATGTAATATATAAAACATTGTATAATAGATATTTAAATAAAATTTTAATCATCGTAAATTTAAGAGCAAAATAGTTATTTAAAGTGAATGTACAGTTGATATAAACCTATTTAAATCACTGATAATAAACATCTTTATTAGTTTTTATCGTCCATTTTATGTTTATTACATTCAGTAATATATTGACTTAGATAAAAGTAATTAATTTGCAAGTTTACAAATGTATAATTATTTTTATAGTGCTGTAAATCAATGACATTATTTGTTTTGATTAACAATGTTAATTCCATTTGTATATAGAATAACATTTGTATTCTTCATCTATTTTCGGAAATTTTTGATTCTTTTTTAATAAGCTTTCATTATCCACAAGGAAAGGTTGTATTTTTGAACAAAACAATAGCCTCATGCGCTACATTTTGATTTTCTGATTGATCATTTTTACGATCACTCCCCGCTTACAAAGCGAGTCGTTGCCTGATAGTATTTTGCTGCAATTAGAGCAATCTGCCGATAGCAACAAAGCCTTTTTGCTCAACAATTTTGTGCTGAAAAATTATCGGAGTGCACCTGAAGTTTGTTTGCCTGCCGTTGAATTGTCTATTGAGATCAGCAAACGGCTTCATCAAACCGTTGAGCTTTCAAAAGCATACAGTATGGCCGGGGTGATTTATAAAAACAAAGGTGAGTTTTCGACTGCATTGGAATTTCATCATAAATCATTGGAGATCAACACTGAGTTAGATGACAAACAGTCACTGGCTTCCAATTACAACGACATTGGCATCATTTACAAAACCATCAAAGATTACGACAAAGCTTTGGAATCCTATCTCATGGCCAATGCGTTGGCTACCGAATTGGGATTTAAAAGAGGTGTAGTGATGACGTTGAGCAACATAGGGACGATACATGAAGCCAAAGAGAACACGCCAGATGCGATAGATTATTATAAAAGGGCGTATAACAAGGCTTTAGAGTTTGACATCTTAGACGCGCAAGCCATCGCTTTGAACAATTTGGGTGAAATTTATGCCAAAAAGGGCGATGAGGTTACGGCTCGAAACTACTTTCAAGAAACCCTTCGCATTGACAAAAAAACGAAGGATATCATTGGATCGGTTTATTCCATCATGAACATCGCTAACACCATGGTTGGCACCAAAGAATGGGACAGTGCCGCTTATTATTATGCTCAGGCTGAGGCCATTGCTAGTGAGATGAAAGCCAACCAAATGCTATACAGTATCTACGCGAGCAAATCAAACATGTACGAAATGAAGCAAGATTTTCGCAACGCCTACTTCAATTACCAGAAAGCCGCCGTTTACCAAGATTCGCTTTACAATGAAACGAAGCAAAAACAACTTGCCGAAGCTGAGGCACGGTTTGAAGCATCCACAAAAGACAAAGAAATTACCTTACTCAAACAAGAAAGATTGATTAAAGAGATTGAAATTCAACAACATAAAGCTGAAAGGTTTGCTTACATCAGCCTTATTATTTTGGGTAGTATCATTATCTTTTACCTCTACAAACGCTATCAAAACAAACAGTTGCAGCTCTTCAATGCGCGTATGCTGGCACAAAAAGAAAACCATTTGAGGGCTGTGGTTGAAGCCCAAGAACAGGAACGTAAACGCATTGCAAAAGACCTTCATGATGGAGTTGGACAAAGTTTAACGGGTGTGCGCTTAGGTTTAAACGCTTTTAAAGTAAACAGTGAATTAAATGAAGAAAACCAAATTAAAATCAGTGATTTAACTGCTGTTGTTGATCATACCATACAAGAGGTTCGTACCCTTTCCCATCAAATGATGCCGCGAATTTTGCAAGAGGATGGACTGATTCCGGCCCTCAGTGATATGCTTGAAAAATCATTCCGTTTCTCACCCATTCAATATGAATTTGAGCACTATGGAATTTCCAATCGGTTTAAAGAAGGTGTTGAAATAGGATTGTACCGCATCAGTCAGGAGTTGGTCAACAACATCATCAAACACAGTGGAGCCAATCGCGTGAGCGTACAACTTTTTAAAAACGGGAAATATCTTGTTCTTTTGGTAGAAGATAATGGTAAAGGATTTGAAATGAATAAGATAGAAAAATCAGGCATTGGCTTGATGAACATTACAAGTCGGGTAGAAACCATTCAAGGTGAGTTTAATCTCAGTCCCAGTCCTGAAAGTGGAACATTAGCAACCATTCGCATTCCAATTGATAAATAGTCTATGATCAAAATCATCATTACAGACGACCATCAGATGGTAATTGACGGTTTAAAATCTATCCTCGACAACAGTGAAGGGGTTAAGGTGATTGCAACTGCCAACAATGGCCGTGAGTTACTACGTTTACTTGAAATTCTCGATACCGATGTTGTGCTCATGGACATAGATATGCCGGTGATGAACGGCATTGAAACCATGCAGGCGATAAAAAACAGCAACAAAAGTTGTAAAGTAATCATCCTTACCATGCATGAAGAGCGGGCTTTAGTTAAAAAAATGACCGATTCAGGTGCCAAAGGTTATCTTTTTAAAAATTCCGACAAGGAAGAGCTTCTTCTTGCCATTAAAAGGGTGCATGAAGGCGGGGTCTATTTTTCTTCAGCGCTCACCTTGAACTTGTTAGGTGCCGAAAAGATGGAAAAAGGCTCCACAAGCGAGGGCAATGTTGCCTATATGTTAACCGACCGCGAAATAGAGATTCTTAAACTTATTGCTTCAGGTCTTTCAAACAAAGAGATTGGAGATCAGTTATTTATCAGCCACCGAACAGTTGACACCCACCGCACCAATTTGATGAAGAAACTTGAAATCAACAATATTGCAGGCTTAATTCGGTTCGCAATAAAAAATGGCTACATTCAGTAGCCATTCTTTTTTCTTTACAAATAGTTGTTCAAATCAATTTTTCGACTATCAATTTATTTTGATAAGTTTCTGAATTTGTACCTCGTCGTCGGTATTTATCGAAAGGGTGTAAAATCCTGCTTTAAGATTGTTAAGTACTTGACGCAAAGCATTGGTTTGGTAGTTTGCAACAGCAATTTCACCAACCAGTCGAGCATTGGAGTTGAAGATGCGCACCAAACAAGGCTTCTGACTAAAAACCTGAATACGTTCCACTGTTTGGAAAGGATTTGGCGCAACCTTCAGCAAATTGGTTTCTCTTTGTTCTCCAGTATCAATGGAAGTTAAAAAGGAGTTGGCTTGGTAAAAATCAGGAATTCCGTATCCAAAAGTGGAGTTGGGTTGCGTGGCATTGCTCCCACTCATTTTGATGGCTTCTCTAATAGAGGTATTTGTGAAGTTGGGATTCGATTGCCACAAACAAGCCGTCATTCCTGCCATAACAGGCGATGAAAATGATGTTCCATTTCCATAGGTGAAGTTGTTGTTGCCATTGGCCAAGGCTGTTCCTTGTCCCATTGCCATCACATCGGGTTTTATCCGTCCGTCGTAAGTAGGTCCAATAGAACTAAAGGAGGCACGTGCGCCCGTGCCATCAACAGCGCCAATTGAAAACACTTTGAAACCATCGGCTGGTGAGCCAATGTAAGGAAAGAAAGAATCGCCCCCCGAGTTCCCTGCACTATTGACCACCAAAATTCCTTTATCGGAAGCAATATCAGCACCAATTGTTGCAACGCAAGTAGTTCCATCCATATCAGGATAGGTGTGCGTCCATTGGGGAAAGTCAAAATCAATGTATCCCAAGGAGGAATTGATGATATCAACACCAACACTGTCAGCAAATTCAGCCGCTGAAACCCAATTGTACTCTTCAATCAGATGTTCAGAAGAAACACTTTCTGAGCGTAACAACCAGAAACTGGCTTTTGGTGCTGTGCCTATAAGCTGACCGGGTACATTAGCTCCGATAGTACTCAGAACGCTTGTGCCATGAGAACTTTCAGAAAAAACATTGCCTCCCGGGTT
>JADYZK010000485.1 GCA_020853175.1 Bacteroidales bacterium | reverse complement strand
TGAAGCCTTGGTGCTGATAGTAAAAATCCCTCCTGTCACAAGCGACAGGAGGGATTTTTTTATCTATCGGCCCAAATCTTTGTCTCATTAAGCATTCGCCGTAGGTGTAAATTTTCTCACTTAGGAATTGTTAGACTTCCTACACTTTGCATTGAACATAAAGCGGAAAAATGATCGGAGTTGATTCCGGGAAGCCGCTTGAGCGCAATGACTTTAAAGTGGTGGCTGAAAAAAGCATGATCGAGCACGAAACGCATGAAGGGTATTTTGGCATGAAAGGTATTGAAGAATCCTCTTCCTTTTCGCGGATCGCGCAGTCCACTCAACTTAGCAAACCGGGAGGAAGTATCCGACCATGCCACATCATTGAGGTCGCCAATGACAATATAAGGTGAGGCGTTCCAATTTGTTTTTTTGGCCATCAGCATCAGCTCGCGGTCGCGGGGCTTTGAGGTAGCAGAATGTTGTGGGGCAGGAGGCTCAGGATGGATGCACGCCAGCTTGAAGGCAAAATGATCTTTGGTAACATCGGCATGAATTGATGGGACATCGTTTTGAATGAGATGCTCCACATGAACGTTTTCAAGGGGTAGCTTTGAAAACAAAACCATCCCATAGGTGTTTTCCAATGGATGTTTGACAGAAAATTCAAAACTATTCTCCAAAACTTGGAGCTTGTCTGCCCACCAAGCATCGGTTTCCACAGCCAAAAAAATATCAGGCTGGTAATGTCTTACCAAATGGATGAGTTTTTCCGCATCACGGTTTTCCATCAAAACATTCGACATTAGCAATGAAATGGATGTTGCTCCATCATTTTGTCCATCCGACATCTCTTTTCTTGCAATTGGAAGATAGGGAAAAATATAGGAAAACTGAACAATGAAAGCAGCAAGCACCAAGAAAATCAAAACCACATTTAACCCATGAGTAACATCCGAAAAGACAAATAATCCGGCGACACCAAGCAGCATCAACACCATGATTTGCACCCGTGGAAAATCAAACATACGAATCCACCATGCCTTTGAAAGCAGTAAAGACGTTAAAGTTGCCGCCAAGGTAAAAAGCGAAATGATTTGAAACAATAAAACCATAGATGACTTAAATAATGTGCAATGTATTAATATTCAGCTACCCAATATTATAAAAATGTATTTTTAGCATCTACTTTGAGTAGAATACTGTGGCATGGCATGCAGTTGCATTCATGAAAATGAACTCAAAGTGTGAAAAATAAACTTTCAAAACATCACAACAACCCAACAAACTAAAGCATTTTATATCCGGTGCTTTAGCTAAAAACTGATAAATACGTATGCAGAAGATAAACATCTTTTCATGGTTTGATCGCAGCACAGTGAAGCATTTGCGGCTGCCTTTCTCTTTTTTTTTGATGCCTGTTTTTGTATTTGCTTTAAGTCAGGCAAATGAAATCAGGTGGCCATCAACCATCATAGCTTTTTTGGTACTTCATGTGCTTGTTTTCCCTTCGAGCAATGGCTACAACAGTTTTCAGGATAAGGATACAGGCAGCATTGGCGGACTAAAACACCCTCCTCAGATTTCCCGTAATCTTTACCGCGTCACCTTGCTGATGGACATCATAGCCGTGCTTGCCGGTTTATGGGTTTCTTATCTTTTTTCATTCAGTGTGTTGATTTTTATCATCATGTCGCGGGCATACAGCTACAGAAACATTCGCTTAAAAAAATATCCTTTCATAGGTTTTTTAACTGTTTTTATTTTTCAGGGAGCTTTTGTTTATTTCATGACTTCGGTGGCTGCCACCCCCTTTGAATGGGAAAGCTTTTTCAGCTTGGGCAACATCTTGTGTATGGTTGCGGCGAGTTTTTTTATGGGCAGCGTATATCCTTTGACCCAAATTTATCAGCATGAAGCCGACAAAAATGATGGTGTCATCAGTTTGAGTTACCGCTTAGGGTACAATGGAACGTTTATTTTTTCGGCTGTTTTATTCGTGATGGCCAGTGCTTTGCTTTTTTATCATTTTATGCTTCAGCAACAGCCGTTTGCTATGGTAGTTTTCCTTGTGATGCTGTTGCCCGTGATTGTTTTTTTATCTGTTTGGTTTGCCAAAGTGCGCAAGAGCCACACACACGCAAATTTTGAAAATACCATGAAAATGAACCTGCTCACCTCCACGAGTATGAACCTTTATTTTCTGGTGTTGTTATTTAACAACTATTTTAACTGGTTTTAACTATGACTACAATCCTTTCCATAGGCACCGCCGTGCCACAATACGGCGCGAAACAATCTACAATTCTTGAATTCATGCGTCGGGCTTATGATGACAACACAGCAGGCCGAAAGCTCAATATTTTGTTTGCTCAAAGTGGCATTCAGATGCGCTATTCAACCTTACCCGACTTTGGTCAACCAGCTTCGGAAGCACAGCTGTTCAACGGTAAAGAAGCCGTTCCTGATGTGATCAAAAGAACCGATTTATTCAAACACAACGCACCTCTTCTGGCGCAAAAGGCCATTGAGGCAGCTTTTGCCAAATTGAAAACGAACATCGCTGATTTTGAAATCACTCATTTGATAACAGTCACCTGCACAGGCATCTATGCTCCCGGCTTAGGTGCTCAACTTATTGAGCAAATGAATTTGCCTGAGGATATTTCACATCATGCCATTAACTTCATGGGATGCAATGCCGCTTTTCCGGCTTTGAACATGGCCGATATGATGGTAAAAACAAACGAAAACGCCAAAGTGCTTATCGTGTGTGTGGAGCTGTGTACGTTACATTTTCAGGCCGTGGACAACAACAGCAATTTGTTGGCCAACACCATTTTTGCTGATGGGGCTGCTGCCGTGATTGTAACATCTGACAAAGAAGCAAAAAAATATTCCTCTCCATCACTGACCCTCAAAGGTTTTCATTCATTGTTGTTGTACCGGGGCAGAAACTTGATGGGTTGGGACATCACACCGGTGAATTTTGAAATGGTGCTTGACCCCGGAATACCTGATTTTATTGGCAACGAGCTGATTGAAATCCTGCAAAAGGCCACAAAGAACATGAACACTGATGTCAAAAATATAGACCGCTGGGCAGTCCATCCCGGAGGAAGAAAAATTCTTGATGCCGTGAAAAAACAGGGTCAATTGGACGAAAACGCTTTAGATTTTTCGTATAAAGTGTTGTCAGACTATGGTAATATGTCGTCGCCTACCATACTTTTTGTGCTGAATGAAATGATGCAGGCTGAGCACGCGCCAGGCGAAACCATCATGGCCATTGGATTTGGGCCTGGAATGAGCATCGAATCGGCCTTGCTTACTTTTACTACTTCTGAATGACGATAATTGAATGATTGAAAAATGTTTTCTTTTTTGAAGCATTGAAAACGCCAAAAATTCATTACAAAATACCTACACCACCAAAACCAACAAAGGATGACGCCTTCCATGAAAAACCGATCCGATGAAAAGGAATTGCTTGATGAAGACCACATTCAGCAGGAATTGCTTTTCAAAAATCTTTGGGAACTCGATGTCCTGAACAGGATTTCGGGCGGTCATGCCATCACCATTGAAGGGGTAAAACGTCTGGTGACGGATCGCTCTAAAACCTATCAAATTGTTGATTTGGGCTGCGGAAGTGGTGATACGTTAAAAGCCATTGCCCGATGGGCACGAAGAAAAGGCTTTAAAGTGCGGCTTACCGGCGTGGATAAAAACGCCGATGTGATGGCTTATTTTGAAAAGCATTGCAGCGGCTATGCCGAAATTGTTGGATTTCATGGCGATTACCAAGAATACCTCGATACCAATATCCCCATAGATGTGGTGGTTTGTTCGTTGTTTTGTCACCACTTGAAGGATAGCGAGCTGATTCAACTGTTCAGCTCCTTCAGCGAAAAAGCAACTAGCGGATTTGTCGTCAACGACTTACAGCGCAATTGGTTGGCTTATTACAGCGCATGGCTTTTTACCCGTGTTTTCAATGCTACCCGTCTTGCCAAAAATGATGGGCCGGTTTCTGTGCTGCGGGCGTTTAAAAAAGCGGAATTGGCACAATTGCTCCAAGCAGGGAAAATTGCCCACTTCAGCATTCAAAAAAAACGGTTCTTCCGTTTTCTTGTTGTTGCCAACACAGCAGCTCATGGAACGCGATAAGCCCGAAAAAACCGACGTGCTCATTGTTGGTGCCGGTCCAGCAGGCTTAATGATGGCTTGTCAGTTGGCACTTCACCAGGTTTCGTTTCGCATTTTGGATCAAAAAGAAAAGCCTTCACAACATTCCGGTGCGTTGATTGTTCAAGCCCGTACCCTTGAGTTGTTTGAAAAAATGGGTATTGCCGATCAGGCCTTGCGCCATGGAACCATCGCCGACCGGGTGAACGTGCTTTTTAAGGGAAAAAAATTAGCGACTACCGCTATCAGCAAAATAGGGGAGAGCCTTTCGCAGTTTCCTTTTCTGCTCCTGCTTGAGCAATCGCGTACGGAGGAGTTGTTGCTGAATTTTCTTAAAGAAAAAGGCCATGATGTTGAAAGAGGCATTCATTTTAAAAGCTTTAGCACTTCAGCCGAAGAAATTATTTCGGTGGTAAGTCGGCACGACGGCAGCACTGAAACGCTGCGCTCCACCTACCTGATAGGCGCCGACGGGCACAAAAGCAAGGTACGCGAGCTGCTTCAAATACCTTTTGAAGGCAAAACACTTCGGCATCCCATATTTATCATGGATGTGGAAGCAGAATCGGTTTTCGCTGACGGTGAAATCAATTTTCTTTTTTCAAATACTTCGGTGGCAGGTTTCTTTCCTTTATCACCCAACAGGTGGAGGATTGACGGTTCTTTTCCCAAAGAAATGAAAAACAAAAAAGACATCGGAGCCGAAGATGTGTCGAAAAACCTTTCCAAGTGGCTGAACATGAAGGTTAAAACCCACAACATCGAATGGTTTTCGGTAGCCCATGCCCATCAAAAATATGCGGCGCAAATAAAAGTTGGAAATTTTTTTTTGATAGGTGATGCCGCCCATGTCAACAGTCCGATTGGGGCGCAGGGCATGAATGCCGGTTTGCAGGATGCTTGGAATTTGGCGTGGAAAATAGCGTTCGTTTTAAAAAAACAAGCTCATGCTGATCTTTTAGAAACATACCCTACCGAGCGATGGGCCGTCACACAAGGCTTTGCGCGTTATGCAGATGTGGTTTTCAAAACCATGACAGGCACCCAAAGCATCGTGAAATTTTTTCGCATGACCCTAATCAAGTTTTTTTTCACAGCACTTTTTCCTTTGGTGGAAAAAAGAAAGTGGTTTCGCCTTCGGTTTTTTACATCCATCAGCCAAATTGGTCTTCATTACGCCAGTGCTCCTTCGGGAAGTCCATTCATAAAAAAATTGTTTTCACATCACGACTTCAGCAGCGGGAAACGGTTTCCCTATATGGCTTTTGTACTCAACACACAACCCACTGACACCCACCGCTTATTAGATGCCACACGTTTCACACTCGTGTTGTTTGCACCTGAGTTGACTGCCGAATGGGTAGCACTGGCTG
>JADYZK010000484.1 GCA_020853175.1 Bacteroidales bacterium | reverse complement strand
CCTCTTTCAAAACGGAACGAAGCATCGGTTTGAAGGGCGTGGGCTCTGGCCGTTTTGCGAATGGTTTTGGAATCGAAGCAGGCACTTTCTAGAAAAATGGCGGTGGTGTTTTCGTTTACACCTGAGCTGAGGCCGCCAAACACGCCGCCAATACACATTCCTTCTTCGGCATTGCAGATCATCAAGTCGTTGGCGTTGAGTTTGCGTTCAACTCCATCGAGGGTAACAAACGGCGTGTTGGCCGCGAGTTTTTTCACCACCACTTTGTTGCCTTTAATAGCTGAGGCATCAAAAGCATGAAGTGGTTGGCCGGTTTCAAAAAGCACATAATTGGTCACATCCACCACATTGTTGATGGGTCTCACGCCAATGGCTTTGAGTTTATTTTTAAGCCATTCGGGCGATGACCCCACTTTAATGCCGCTTATGGTGAGGCCGGAATATCGTGGACAAGCTACTGTATCAGGAACTTCTACATCTATATTTAAAGATACGTCATCTACGGCAAAGCAGCTGACATCAGGTAGTTGAAGGGTGTGAGCGCGTGTTGCAAAGCGATAATTCAAGATGGCGGTTAGATCGCGGGCCACGCCAATATGCGAAGCTGCATCAGAACGGTTGGGCGTTAAACCAATTTCAAATGTCCAGTCGTTTTCAACAGGAAAATAAGTTGTGGCAGGTTGTCCTACCAAGGTTGCAGGGTCTAAAACCATGATGCCATCATGCGATTTGCCCAATCCAAGTTCGTCTTCGGCGCAAATCATGCCTTCGGAAAGTTCACCGCGGATTTTACTCTTTTTGATTTGAAAGCTGTCATCGCCTTGGTAAAGCGTAGCGCCAATGGTGGCTACCAAAACTTTTTGACCGGCAGCCACATTGGGTGCGCCACAAACAATAGAAAGAGGTTCATCAGCACCTACATCAACTTTGGTAAGGCTCAGTTTATCGGCGTTGGGATGCTTTTCGCAGCTCAAAACCACTCCGGTTACGATGCCTTGAAGGCCGCCTTTTACCGATTCAAAAGGAATGATTTCCTCAACTTCGAGGCCTGCTGAGGTTAAGGCTTCGGCCACTACTTCGGGGCTTTGTTCTATGTTGAGGTACTGCTTAAGCCAGTGATAAGAAATCTTCATAAATCCTGTTTTTAAAAGAAGGGCAAAAATAGGTATAAAATGTCAAACTGTCATGTGGCTGTGCCAATGAATTATCGGGTGACAGGTTCATGTTTTTTGCCGCCATGCAGGATGTTTTCGTCGGTTTAAGTTGATGTGTAGTTAAAAACTCTGCCTAAGGTGCTTTCAATCAATCAACCAATCATTCCCCAGTCAAATTTTTTCTTGAAAAGTTTTTCGTATTGAATTAGGGCACAACGGTTGTCGGGATGCTGAAGACGGCTGTCCATTTCTAAAAGATCGAGAACGATTTTCCGTACTATTTTAATCAACGCTTCGTCTTTGGTGAGGTTTCCCAATCGAAATTCGAGGGTTCCCGATTGGCGAGTGCCTTGAGTTTCGCCGGGGCCTCGGAGCTGTAAGTCCACTTCAGCAATTTTGAATCCATCGGAGGTGCTCACCATCGTTTGCATGCGTTTTTTGCCATCGGAGGTGAGCTTGAAGTCGGTCATCAGGATGCAATAGGATTGATCGGCACCGCGGCCAACCCTTCCTCGGAGTTGGTGCAGTTGCGAAAGCCCAAACCTATCGGCGTGTTCTATCACCATCACGCTGGCATTGGCGATGTTCACGCCCACTTCGATTACTGTGGTGGCCACCATAATATGGGCCTGACCTTTGACAAAACGTTGCATCTCAAAATCTTTGTCCTCTGAACTCATTTGTCCGTGAACGGCACAGATGCGGTAGTCTGGTTCTGGAAAATCGCGTAAAAAGGCTTCATAACCTTCTTGAAGGTTGATGAGATCGAGCTTTTCCGACTCTTTAATTAGAGGATACACCACGTAAATTTGCCTTCCGAGCGCGATTTGTTTTTTCAAAAATCCAATCAACCGTAGCCTACTGCTGTTAAAAAGATGGAGTGTTTCCACAGGTTTTCGTCCCGGAGGAAGCTCATCAATTTGGGAGTAGTCGAGGTCGCCGTATTGGGTCATGGCGAGGGTTCGCGGGATAGGGGTGGCGGTCATCACCAAAATATGTGGAGGTTTTTGCGCTTTTTCGTACATACGGGCGCGCTGTGCAACACCAAAGCGATGCTGTTCGTCAATGACCACCAATCCCAATTGTTTAAAAACAACGGTATCTTCAATCAGGGCATGGGTACCGATCAGAATATGTAATTCACCATCTGCCAACGACTTATGCAGAGTTTTTCGGTATTTGGCGCGGGTAGAACCTGTGAGCAAATCAATTTTCACAGGCATATCCTTCAACAATTCAATGAGTGATACGAAATGTTGGTTGGCTAGAATTTCGGTTGGAGCCATCAGCGCGGCTTGAAAACCATTGTCGAGGGCCAGCAACATCACCATCAGCGCCACAATAGTTTTTCCGCTGCCCACATCGCCTTGCAGCAAACGGTTCATTTGTCGGCCCGAGCCCATATCAATTCTGATTTCTCTGATGACTCTTTTTTGTGCTTCGGTGAGGGCAAAAGGCAGATGATGGTGGTAAAAGGTGTTGAACAACTCACCCACTTGCTTGAAAGTAAAGCCACTGATGAGCTTGTCGCGTTCCATTTTGTTGCGCAGCAAATGGAGTTGAAAAAAGAAATATTCTTCAAATTTCATCCGCTCCACCGCTTTTTGAAGTAAGGTGTTGTTGGCGGGAATGTGGATGTTGAGCAATGCTTCTTTGCGGGCAACCAAATGGTTCAATTGCAAGATGCTTTGAGGCAGCACTTCTTGAATAACGTCCACGGTTTGCAGTAAAATATTTTTGGTAAGTCGGGCCAGCTGCTTGGTGCCAAGGCCGTTGGCTTTCATGGTTTCACTGCTGTAATAGACACCTTGAAGGCTTTCACCCAATGTGAAATCGTCGGGATTGTAATCTTCAATGTCGGGATGAACAAAGTTAAATTTGTTGTTGAAGGAGGAGGCTTTTCCGAAGATGACATAGTGTTGGCCGGGCAAAAATCTGTTTTTAATCCAACTCAGTCCTTTGAACCACACCAGCTCAATGCTTCCACTGTCGTCAGTAAACTCTGCCGTTATGCGACTGACACGCGGTGT
Organism: Bacteroidales bacterium; assembly: GCA_020853175.1. Classification (GTDB taxonomy): domain Bacteria; phylum Bacteroidota; class Bacteroidia; order Bacteroidales; family F082; genus JALNZU01. Next base: position 783 of record JADYZK010000484.1, on the reverse strand, counting down.
TCCGTGGCCTTTGAGTTTGCTGATGGTTCCAACAAGTTGGTAGTAAACATTATCGTCGTTGATTTCGGTGGCTTTATGAATTTTACTCTTGTCAACATATCTGAACGGAAAACAAAAAAGCAGGTCTTCGTAAGTAAAAACGCTCAGCTCTTTTTGCAGGATGAGGGCCCTTTTGGGGCCCACGCCTTTGAGAAACTCAATTTTATTTTCGAGCAGGTTGATCACTACGTTGACGATGTTTTTCGGGTACTAAAACAGAGGCTAAGATACACAGCTTTTTGAAAAGCGATAACAAAAAAAGCCCCGTACTTTTTTTGAGACGGGGCTTTTGTTTTTTTTGTTGAGACTAATATTCCCACAAATCGTGTTCAAAATTAAAGATATCCATTTTAACGCGTTCTGCTTCGAGCAAGGCATCCATTCCGGTAGCATATTGGTTGATGCGGCGGTCGTAAACGTTTTCTTCTTTGTAGATATAGCTGTCGAACATCCGTTTCAAAAAGATTTCATCATAGGTGCGGCGTTCGGCGGAGTTGTGACGGTTAAAAACCATCGCTTGCGCCATCACCTGTCGGGCTTGGTCATACGATACCCAAAAGAGGGGTTGTGTAAATTCTTTACCATCTTTTTCAACAATCATCACAGGGCAAAAAGCAATGATGCGTACCATCAATTGCGAGCGTTGCTTGTCGAAATACCAATCTTCTTTCAGTCGCAGACGCATTACTTTTGAGGGATCGAACTGGCGAACAATGACGGTATCATACTCTTCATAGGGTGGAT
>JADYZK010000483.1 GCA_020853175.1 Bacteroidales bacterium | reverse complement strand
TTCCAACGCCGCAGGGTTAAAGTAAATTTCTGATTCCCTGCTACAAAACTTTTGTTGAGCTGACCTAAACGACGCTTTTCCTCAAATATTTCCAACAATGATTTCATTCATCACTTTTTTGTGAACCAGACACGTCATTTTGTTCATAAAACATTAATCCTCAACACGTTTTAGGATAATAGCGGCGCGGTTGACGTTGTAAATATTAACAGTCGCTTGTTTGTCGCTGTTGAAAAATGAAGGATATTTTTGTTGGGTGTCAAACCTGTCGAAACCACCGAAAGCAGCATCGTCAGTACTCAAAACCACTTCGTAATCCCCTGTTTCTTTCACAGGAATGGGGTAGTCAGGAATTGCCTTCTCGGGATGCCAATTGAAGACAAAAATGAAATGATTACGTTCAAACACCAATGTTTTATTGGCTTCATCGGCAAGTAACAGCCAAGGAGGCTCACTGAGGGTGATGGCGTTGGTTTTGATAAAATCGATCATAGCGCGATCAAAGTCGGCTAACCAATGGTACTTCAAGAATTTTTTTTCAGAAAGGGACCATTGCCGGCGTGCATGACTGTAACTCCAATCGTTACCCAAGCGCGGGAAATCAATCCACTCAGGATGTCCAAATTCATTACCCATAAAATTAAGCCACGACTCGCCACCTAAAGCGATGGTAAACAGCCGTATCATTTTATGCAAAGCAATGCCGCGGTCAATCACCAAGCTTTTCTGATCTTTGGCCATTGAACTGTACATATCTTTATCCATTAACCTAAATGCCAGCGTTTTATCTCCAACAAGTGCCTGGTCGTGCGATTCAGCATAAGCAATTGTTTTTATATCGAAATGGCGGTTGGTCATGGTGTGGTACATCTCATTTATGTTCCAATCTTCGTCACTTTGTTCTTTCAACAGCTTGATCCAGAAATCGGGCAACCCCATTCCCAGTCGGTAATCGAAACCCATTCCACCTTCCTCAATCGGTTTACACAAACCTGGCATTCCACTCACCTCTTCGGCAATGCTAATGGCTTGTGGTTTGATTTGATGCAACAGGGTGTTGGCCAACTGAAGATAGGTAATGGCATCAAATTCAACACCGTCGGTGAAATACTTCTCAGGAGTATCGAAAGTTACGCCGTTGCCATGATGAAAATAAATCATGGAGGTGACCCCATCATAGCGGTAGCCATCAAAATGGAAATCTTCAATCCAGTACCTCACATTCGACAATAAAAACTGAAGCACTTCATCCTGGCCATAATTAAAAAGCTTTGAATCCCACTGCGGATGATCGCCTCTGGTACCAGCATGTGTATATTGAAAATCGGTTCCATCGAAGAGATTTAAACCCTCACGTGTGTTTTTAACAGTATGAGAATGAACAATATCCATGATAACTAAAAGTCCTAAACGATGCGCTTCGTCCACCAAGGCTTTTAACTCTTCAGGTGTTCCAAAGCGCGAACTGGGTGCAAAAAAGTTGGAAACATGATAACCGAATGACCCATAATAAGGATGTTCTGCAATGGCCATCAGTTGAACGGTATTGTAACCGGCATGGATAATTCGAGGTAAAATTTCCTTCCGAAATTCATCATAAGTTCCTACGCCTTCCTTTTCCTGTGCCATGCCAACGTGGGCTTCATAAATCAACAAGGGTTCATTAGGCTGAAGCACGGGATTTTGGTGTTTAAACGCATACTTTTTGGGTGGATTCCATAGCTGGCCACTAAAGTCTTTGGTTTGCTCATCTTGAACCACCCGCTTGATATAAACAGGGATTTGCTCATTTTCACCCAAGCTACTCCGTACAATTACCTTTATTAAACTATTATGAGTCAGTGTTTTAGCATAAGTAGCATCATCTAAAAAAAGTTCATAAATACCTCTTCCGTTGTTGATCATCGGATGAGCATATCTGTCCCAGTGGTTGAAATCACCAAAAAGAAAAAGCTCCGAAGCTGCGGGTGCCCATTCACGGTACCACCATCCCTTACGTAGCTTATCGTAATTAAAACCAAAAGTTTGATCGGCAGACGCGAATACCTTCAAGCTCCCATAATTATTTTTAATCTGCTCAAGGCGTGCGAGATAGCGTTCATTACGTTCTTCTACGGCTTTGCTTACAGGCTCCAACCATGGATCATTGGCTACTAAAGGGAGGGGGTTGGTTTTCATTGTGTAAAATACTTAATTGTAATTTTCAATCAACATTTAATGGCAACTTATTCAACTGATAAACGGCGTATTGGGAAGGTTTCAAAGTCAATCGAATACCTTCCTCAGGCAAATCTTTCGGTCGAAAAAGGACAGGATCGCTATCGGTAATAAGATCGGATGCGGTCCAGATTTCATCTGATTCATACATTAATCCCATTTTTTGAAAAGCATCAGGGTGCATATTCACCCGCATGGTTCGACTTTCAAAACGATGAAAGTTAATTACCACAAGTAGATGTTGCTGAACAGTATAGCGCAGAAAAGCATAAACAAAGCGTGGATCAAACTCCGTGTACCAAGGGTTGGCCCACATGAGATCGTAAAAGTCGCCTTCGCGAAGAGCTTTTTCTTGGAGCCTCATTGTCAATATTTTACGGTAGGATTTTCGTAATTTAAGCTGATCATAACTCAATAAGCTTTCATCAAAGCGGCCATTGTTCATCCAGCGCTGGTGTTGAGGCATCGCGCAATAATCAAAAATGGAACTCCGACCGTCATCGCCACTAAAACCGGTGATTCCCAAAGCCTCCTCCCCACTTTCTTGTCCGTTATAAATCATAAAAGCACTGTTGTGCATAAAGGCACTCAAAGCTACTGCAGGCAAGGCTGCATTGGCATCGCCAAAAAAACGGGGTGATGCCAAGCGGGGTTCATCATGGTTTTCCATGAAGCGTAACATCTTATGGTTCAATCCCTCCAGCATTTTCCAACAGCTGCTAAGCGATTCGGCTGCATGGCCATGAAGCAGCACATCATGCAGACGGTTGTAAAGGCAAACTTTGTCATACAGATAGTCGAAGCCGGCCTGAACAAACTCGGGATACAATCCCGGACGGTAAATTTCAGCTATCATGATGGTATCAGGAAATGGGAGGCGTATTTTATCAATGACCCATTTCCAAAAAGGAACAGGAACCATTTCGGCCATATCCGATCGAAAACCATCTACTCCCTTTTTTAACCAAAACTTGAGGATATCTTCCATTTTGAACCATGTATCCGGCACCGAGTCAAAATGCGTTTGCTGATCGTTTTGATAATCAATGCCATAATTCAATTTCACGGTTTCGAACCAATCATTGAGGGTGGGCATGGCGTTAAAGCAATCATTTCCGGTGGCTTTAGCAGGTTGCTCGATATAAACCTTATCGTTTTGATACAAATCGCTTTCTCTGTAGGGAGGCCAAAACGACTGATTTTGAATATAATAGAAATTATTATTTGGATGAAATGCCAGTTGAACCTGATCGTTAAAACCAAAATCGGAAGCTGTTGTAGGCTTTCCAATGGAAGCATATTCACGTGCCAAATGAGTGGGGACGAAATCCATCAGCACCTTCATTCCATGGCTATGAATACGACCTATTAAAGCCTCAAACTCGCTCATACGTTGGGAAACAACAACAGCCAAGTCAGGGTCAACATC